>CAZISK010000037.1:0-18272 GCA_964541355.1 uncultured Candidatus Obscuribacterales bacterium | reverse complement strand
CCAGCCCGTCGGAATGGTGCTTTACAATCGGTTTTAGCGACATGAATTCCGAAATCGAAAGGTTTTGCTCGGGCGGCTTTTGCTCGCGGGAATGCGCCTGCTTATTCTCTTCCGGCTCTCCGGAAGAGGGCGTGTGGTCAGAGCCAATGGAATTGGACATAGCCATGCCCTCTCATAGACACTTCCATTCTACTCCGTCGAGAAAACCCAAAACTGCTCGTAACCGGGTCACCGTCTGATGAACGCTGGTGCATGAGCCTTATAGGTATACTATGTCCCTCTGGCTATATGCAATATCAGACATTGTATATAGTATCACCTTCGGTGTCGTGTCAATTAGTTGCGTGCTAGAATCAATGAGGGATGACGGCACTTCCACCTTGCAAGAGGAACATTCATTGATCAAGCGTGACGCTGGAAGAACCTACTATTCATCTGCGCTTCGACTTGCGGTCTGCATACATCTAATTGCGATTGCGCCAGCGAGTGCCGATGGTCCCTGGGAAGCGCCCGGGCTACAGACGGATCCAATCATCAAGCTACCGCTCGACCAGCCTGCTGCCGGCAAAAGCGCGGATACGTCAGGACCGGTACAGGCAAGCGATCCTAAGAGTGCAGCCGACAAGAAAGAGCTCGACAACGCCGTTAAGCAAATTTTGAGCCAGCCAGACATCGTCAGGCTCAAAAAAAACAAGAAAGCAGCAAAACGAATTGCCGATTATCATTGGCTCGACAAGGCGGCGGAGTCCAATCCTCTTGTAATCGAGGCGATTACCAATCACAAGAGCGCTGCCAAGATTCTTGCCAGGCACCCACGACTGGCGGAGGTCTCGGAATGGGACCACTACACATGTCGCCGCATTACGAAATGGAAAGGCGCTGCCCGGGTGCTGGCAGCCAATGCTCAGGTTCGAGAGGTGGCTGGATTCGACCCTGAAGGGCTTTACCGGGCCATAGCCAAAGATCGCAAGATAATAAGGATACTGTCAAAGAATCCGATGTTTGACCAAATGATCGTGGATAATCCTGACTTAGGCAGGGTAATTGCGAAGTACATGTGAATTTTTTCAACCTTCACCTGATCGGAGCGCTGGCAATCGGTTTTATTACCGGGCTGTTTTCAGGTGCTTTCGGGATCGGTGGCGGAACGGTTTCTACTCCCTTGCTTCGGCTGACGATGGATATCAACCCGCACGTGGCGATTGGAACCACGATGGCGTTGATAATACCGACATCAATAAGTGCTGCCCTCGCCTACTTTCGCAAGAAAGAGATCGATCTCTACATGGGTTTTGTCATGGTATTACCGGCAGTGATAGGTGTTCTCATGGGAGCTGCACTTACTACCTTTGTACATGGTACGCATCTCATGCTGCTTTTCGCTGCCTTCGTCTGCGTGGCGGGATTGGATTTGTGTCTCGGCATCGTCAATCGACTCTTCCACAGGCAACATAGCAATGAGGAACAGACAGCGAAAAGCGACCAGATGCCGACCAAAGACCAGAGAAAACGCCTGCTCACACTGGTATTCATCGGTTTTCTCGCCGGTTTCTCAGCCGGCTTTTTTGGTGTCGGCGGCGGATTTATTTTCGTCCCATGCCTTATGTATTTCTTCAATACGCCAATTAAAACCGCCTTCGGAACATCCCTGATGGTTGTCGCCGCTATCTCGATTCCCGGCACCCTTGCTCATTCATATGTCGATCATGTCGACTTTCCCCTTATGCTCTCGATGGTCGGAGGCTCGATTCCCGGAACGCTTGTGGGGAGCACGCTGGCGCTCAAGCTAAAGGATTCATGGTTGCGTCGCGGCTTTGGCGTGATCATGTTATGCGTCGCCGTCATGATGACTGGCAATGAGTTAGAGTTCTTTTAGAGGTCGCCGGTCGTATGTCAAAGTTTCACGCTCGTCTTTTAGAACTGGAATCAGAAATTATCGCGAAGGAGGAAGCTCAACGCGGACTCAAGCAGATGACGCCTGATTGCGACCTCTTGCTTCAGACGGTCGAAAAAGAGATTGGTTTGAAACTTGCTGATCCTGCTCCGTCCGATTGGAAAGGGTGGCTTACCTACAGGCGTGGTGTCGATAAGCTCATCATATGCCGTGGTCGTTCATTCAAAGAGAGCGGTATGTTTGGGAAATACAGGGCTGGACTGGATGTGCCGTTCGGGCTTGATACACTGGCTGAATACAGGCGTGGCTTTGATGTCTCACCACCGCAGGACCTCGATCATCTGCAAGTCAATTTCGGTTGTGGCGATTCGATACGCGTATTCCTGTGGTATGGCGAAAATGTGGCGGCGTACAGGCTCATTTTCGAGGCTGAGATGGCTGAAGATCCGGACGAAGACTTGAAGGAAGCAGTTGTTGAAGCTTGCGTCTGGATTGCCACTAAGCCGAAAGAGCTTACGCTGCCGGAATTCTTGCGTACCAGACCGCAAGAGTGATCGATGAGCTAATATCGCCGATTGAAGCAACTCGTGAGCACTTCCTCTGATCAAGCCTCAACGATGAGGAATGTCCTCCCTGAGTCCATGAGCTTTATTAGTAGTAAACCTAATAAAAAAGACTCGCAAAATATTGGTGTGTCTAATATTGGTGAGCGGTCCAGGCTCGTCCACAGTCAGTTGCTGTCATTGCAGGCTGGACTAGACCAGCACAGGCTCTACTGGTTCTGCTTTTCGGTTTCGTTGATTTTGATTCTTCCCTGATTCTGGTTCAGGTGATTGATCAATGGTTCAGCCATCTTCTCTACGTTCGGTATCTGGAGCTTATGAGAGCGTTCGAAAAGCTCGATCGGAACGGGGAAGATGATCGTCGAGTTATTTTCTGCCGAAACCTCGACCATTGTCTGCAGCTGTCTGAGCTGCATTGCGCCAGGCGAAGAACCTATCGTCCTGGCTGCTTCTGCAAGCTTTTCCGCTGCTTGAAGTTCGCCCTCTGCCGCGACGATTTTCGCTCGTCTTTCTCTTTCGGCCTCGGCTTGTCGTGCCATAGCACGTTGCATCGTCTCTGGAATCTCGACATCTTTTACTTCAACGGAGATTACTTTGATTCCCCACGGTTCGGTCTGTCTGTCTATGATCGCGGACAGCTTCTGATTGATCTGATCTCGCTCAGTCAACAAATCATCAAGCTCGTGTTGACCGAGAACACTTCTCAAAGTAGTTTGTGCAATTTGACTGGTAGCGTTGAAGGGATCTTCCACCTTGGTGACGGCCTTGTACGGATCGATCACCTGAAAGAAACAGACTGCGGCCGTGCGTGCGGAGACGTTGTCTTTGGTGATGATCTCTTGCATCGGGATTGACATTGTGATCATTCGAAGGTCAACCTTCTTTTCGGACTGAATAATCGGATAAACCATTGAAAATCCAGGACCGCTCACCCCGCTGACCCTTCCTAACGTGAAAATTACGAGACGGTCGTACTCGCGAATGAATCTTATTGCAGACAACAAATATGCGCCGGCCACAAAGGCATAGAAAATGCACATTTGCCAACTGAACAGGAATTGAACGAGTTCCATTGAAAGCACCTCTACAATATTCTTACATCCGAGGCTACCGTGGTTCACTTACCCACTTGTATGAACTATTGAAACCCCCAGATAGCTGTATGGGCGCCAGGTTAATTCCCGATTGTTTATTAAACCGTTCGAAATCTCCGAAAGCGGAAATTTGGGGCAAGTTTGCCGGGTCGGTGCATTTCGTCGTATATGGTGGCAAGGCGGTATCATTAGTGGTGTCATAATCGAAGCCGGTGTTTTTGGCGGAAGCTGGAACATCAGTCGAACGCCTTAGCATCTTCGTAACATCTTCTGTGTAGGCTGTAAACGAGAGAGAACCAACGCTAACTGCTGGTAATGTACTGCCGGTAGTCAATTCGCGAATTTGAAGGAGCCTGAATTATGACAGTTGAGCAATCTCCCGAGGTCTTTCAGAAATTTGTACCTGTTGTCGGCATGCAGGCAAACTTTGACGTGTTGGCTCTCATGAAGGAAGGACTGAGTCTCGCGAAGTCTGAGCAATCGGGCAATAAGACGATGGGTCGATCGGATTCCGATTCTCCCGCGGCCAGGGTTGATCGACCGACGATGGAGGGTAAGAAGGACCTCCCCGAGAAGAAGAATGAAACGGCGAAGAACGGCGAGAAGGACGCTCCTGGGAAAAAGCTGGAGCTGCCCGACAAAGCGGAGCTAGATCGGCGAGCAAAAGAGAAACAGGAGATAGAGCTTCTGGATTCTATGGCCACCCTCATTGACGCAAAAGGCGATAACAAGTACGCGCTCAAGTTGTTGTTCGGCGATCTGCCTCTGGAGACAACGGTTAACTGGCCAGTTTCGAAGATTAATGATAAGCTCGAGGCGTTGGGGAGTGATAAGCGCGTTAGTTTCCGCGGGAATCCGGACGGAACAAGGTCTCTCATCGTTTATCACACTGAAATGACTACCCCCAAGAGTTCCAAGTACACTGTCCTATACGACGTCACGGTAACTCCGAAGAAGAAATAATTGTCACTGGCGGATGTGGTGGTAAGGTGGCTCCTACTGCCGGTTTTTACTTCTGAATTTCTTCGTTCTGCTCAGAGAGGCAGTCTTGAGAAGAGAGGACTACGTGCCTACGGGTGAATGTTCACGAAGAAGAGCCAGTGAAGCGGATAAGCGTTCTTTTGGGCGCGCTTTTGAAAACCCTGGTTTTTCTTGCTTGTTAACTTGTCCTTAATCGCATGTCGATTAGAGTGTTCTCGTCACATGGAGAGACGGTATGAACGACGAGCAAAAGGGTCATATTTCCAATTGCAACCGTTGGGAGCTTCTCAAGAAGATTGAGTTTCTGCCACGTTTCTTTTGGGAAAATGAGGCTGAAAACCTTGTCCGACATTTGCTTGAAAAAGAAGCCGGGGCTGATGAATCGGCGTAACGAATCTGAATTGTTCCAATAAGTATTAGTCTGATTTGGCTCGTCGCATTCTCGCGATGAAGAAGCCTGACAAGAAGTCCATGGAAGGCAGGATCTGGATCTTGCCTGACTTGAGCACTTCCGCCAGGTCGTATGTTTCGATGAAACTCTTCGGAAAGTATGGCGTCAGATCATCTAGATGGTACTGTGGGTAGTGATGTAGAAATTCGTCCACCACCTGCTCATTTTCTTCAGGTTCTACAGAGCATGTCGCGTAAACCAATACGCCGTCCGGCTTCAAGAGGCGCTGCGCGTTGGCTAAAAGTTCGGATTGAAGCTTTGCTAAGCTGACTATATCTTCGGGTTTTCTGCGGTGGCGAAGATCGGCGCGGCGGTTTAAAACGCCTGTGCCCGAGCACGGAGCATCGATCAAAATTCGGTCGACTTGCGGTTCTATGGAGAACTTGGTCCCATCTTCGATCATTGTCTCGATATTGGTGATTCCTAATCGTCTACGATTTTCCTTGAGCAGGTCAAGTCTATTCGAGCGAGTATCGACGGCGATGACACGACCTCGATTGTCCATCAACTCGCCGAGAAAAATTGCCTTTCCTCCAGGAGCAGCACACAGGTCGATGACCACTTCGCCAGGTTGTGGGTCCACGATCTTGGCGACTAGAGCCGCCGTGTCATCCTGGATGCTGAACATGCCCTCGCTGTAGCCCGGTAATTCGGAGGGTTTTCCACGTCCTCTGCCTCGGGGTGCGAGTACAAAGCACGACTGAACGAGTGGGGAGGGTGAAAACTCTACTCCGGAATTTGTAAGAACCGTAGCCAATCCTTCTGACGTTATTCCGAGTTCGTTGGCTCTGAGTACGATCCTTGGCTCCGATGTGGAGAACCGCAGAAGTGCATCGACCTCATCTTGTTTAAAGTTTTTCTGCCAACGTTCGACCAGCCATAACGGTAAAGAAAAACTCTTAGCCATTCTTGCCGCTTCGTCTGCTTCGACGGCAATACCCTCTTTGTCGGCAGCGTCTTCCGGATTTTCTCGGGCTCGCAGGTAACTTCTAAGCACCGCCGTCGTATAAGAAGCCATACCTTTATGACCGCATTGCTTCGCAATCGCCGTGCAAGTGTTGAGCACCGCCGACGGTGGCGTGTCTTTGAGAAATTCGAGCTGATAGACGCCGAGGCGTAATGTATTGAGAAGGACCGGTGGCAGTTTTTCGATCGGATTTTTCGAAAACTTCGAGATTACATCATCAACATAACCCTGGTTGCGAGTCACTCCTTGAACAAGGAGGGTGACGAACGCTTTATCACGCGTCGACAGTTGGCTGTTCTCTAGCGCTTGCGAAAGGGCGAGGTTGGAGTACGCACCGGACTGACTCACCCTGATAAGCACTTCAAGCGCAGCTCGTCGCGACTGAGATCCTTTTGGTTGCGGCTTGACCTGTTCTGTCATTTCATCTGTCCGTATCAATGAGTGAGTTGCTTGCAGGGCTCGAAGCGTTCGTTCGGGACAACATGCGCTCCGTTGACCCAGTTGCGAGCTTCAATATCGCCTTTGCCTTGCGGTCTCACCGTCAAAAGCCGAAGGCGCTCCTGTCCGTCAGGTCCGCACGATACCAGAACATCTTTGTTCTGAGTGATTAGAGTTCCTGCTGCCAGTGGATCTGTTTGTCCGATCACGAGTTCCGTCTTAACGATTTTGAGCGGCGCACCTCGAAAGACAGTAGCGGTACCGGGCCAGCCGACGAGCCCGCGGACCTGATTATGAATATCGCGAGCCGATCTGCTCCAGTCGATGTCTGCCATCTCTTTGGTCAAAATTGGTGCGAAAGTCGCTTCGTCATCGTTCTGCCTTTCGGGTTTGACTGATCCATCGGCAAGACCTTTTAGTGTTTTCACAATCAGCTCCGCACCGATTGTCGATAAAGCTTCGGCCAGCTCGTGTGCAGTCATATTGTCGTCGAGCTCAATCGAGCCTTTGAGCAGCATCGGTCCTGTGTCTACACCGGCTTCCGTTTGCATGGTAGTGATGCCGGCCACGGTATCACCATTCAGTATCGCCCAGTTGATCGGCGCGGCACCCCGATAGTTCGGGAGGAGTGAACCGTGTAGATTGATGACTCCGTAGGGTGCCATATTCAAGACCGGCTCTTTTAAAATTTGACCAAAGGCGACCATCACAATCACATCCGGATTTAGATTTCGCATTGCCTCTACTATCTCTTTGGCCTTCGAAAGCTTCTCCGGCTGCAGCACTGGAATATTGTGCTCGATGGCCGTTTGCTTGACCGGCGGTGGCAATACCTTGTTGCCTCGACCTTTGGGGCGATCCGGTTGACAAACAACGGCAATCACCTCGAACCCCGGCTCCTCGATTAAGCGTTTGAGCGTTGGTACAGCAAATTCCGGAGTGCCAAGATAAATAATGCGCATCGAGCCTGACTCCTATTTCGTTGCAACGATGAGTTTAGCTTGAAATCCGCTTCGTGGTGGTCACAACCTGTTGAATGTAACGAACTCTGCCGACTGCCTAATTTTTCTTCCGTTCGGGTACAGTGTACATTCAGCGCTTGGAGGCGACGAAAATCCAAAATGACAAGGTACTCAATCGGCAAGGGCTCGAGTTTGCTGGCAGCGACGCTGGCTCTGTGTTGCATATCCTCTAGTCTGGTGGCGTCCGGTCGCGAAGACGACGGCGAGGCGTTGCGCCTACTCGCTCAGGCAGGCGAGTTGCAAGAAGCGAAGGGGATTTTTAGAGAGCAGTCGTCCAATTCCGCTATTCAGAATGCGGCTCAGGGTCTGAGACTGGAAGGCGGGGTGGAGAGGGTCTTTCCCTCCCCGGACGATGTATTCGAGATAGAACCGGAAAAAGGTCAAAGCGAGACCTCGAAGAAGCTCGAAGCGATAATCACAAAGAGCGGCGATTCTGCTTTCGATCGGTTTATGAAACAAGGCTATGATTCCCTGGTGCAGGGATATCTTCCCCAGGCCGAGAAGAGTTACCTCGATGCGATTCACGAACTGAAGAAGACAGGCGTTAAGGACGTCAGGCTTGCCAAGGCCCGCAATAGTGTAGCTAACGTATCGCTACGAGATGGCAAGCTCCTCGAGGCGAAAGAGACTTTTGAATTGGCGTTGAAGACCGCACGTGAAACCGATGGACCGAATATTGAAGTGGCGAAAGCGCTTGCCGGTCTTGGATGTGTGGCAAGAGCCAACGGCGATTACAAGAAAGCGGAAGGGTATCTGAAGGAATCGATCAAGGTCAGGCAGAAGCTCACAGGCGAATACGATTTAGGACTTGCCCAGAGTCTTCTTGATCTGGGTGAAGTGTATCGCTTGCAGAAGCTGTATACAGAAGGTGAACCAGTCTATCAACTTGCTCTGGAAACGTTGAATAAGTGCAAGGATGTGCCGGATCTGACCAAGGCCTACTTCCTGGACAAGACCGGTATGTTTTTCCACGATCAAGCCAAGATGCCGGAAGCGAACAAGCTCTTTGCCATGTCGCTCGAATTGAAGGATAAGTACAGCGCGCTGTATGCCCCTGTGGATGGGCGAAAGCGTGGACTGGTATATTATCGATGTGAAAACGGCGTACCGAATGCAGCGCGGGTATTCAATAGGAATGCGGAGATCGAGTATCTCCACGTGAAGGACATGGTGGCTGTGGCCACTCTGACCGCGCAGACGTATGCTGATGATTGGTATCTACTGAAGGCCGAAGTGACGATTCAAAACCAGGGGAAGACTGCGATATCAGCCTGTACTGAGCCTCCAACCCTGGCACTGGAGCTGCCCAAACGTAAGGTAATGTCTCCTCTGGATTCAGACGCCATCTCATCAGAGTTGGGTATGCGCGGTCGGCTGCTGTATTCTCGCCTGTTGCACTCGGCCGATTTCGCTTACACGGTCAATTCATTCAATTTCGGTTCAACCACTACCGCGGCTGCGACTCCGTTCGGTGGACTCGGGATTTTTAATACAGTCGGAACATGGACAAGTATTTCACCGGATTGGGGGGCCCGGCTTGCAGCCCGCAATGCTGCTATCACGGCATTCAGCAATGTCCAAAATGAGAGTAATACCGTATTCAGTACCAGACCCAAGGCCATTACACTTGCTCCAGGTGAATCTGCGACGTTCCAAACCTTTTTTCCATACGAAAAGTTTGATTCATGCACGTTGCGCTTCCTTGTAGGTAATACGGTGATGGAATTTCCGTTCACAAGTAAGAGCGGCTAAAGAGGATTTATACGTAGATGTCTAGACGAACGAAAGTCGGAAAGTTTTTCTCGATTGCCACTGCTGCGGCTCTATCGCTAAACCTTATCCAACCGATTCTCCTGCAAGACAAAGTCTTCGCTCAAGTGTGCGGATACAAGCCGCCCGGCTCGTTTTGTTCGACCCCACAGTATCCATCGTTCGGTTGTGCAGGTCCACGATATTCGCCTGTTCCGCAACGGTATCTCCCGACCGGTTGTGCTCCAGGATTCAGCTTTGGGTGCGTTCCGTTCATAAATACATTTACTCCATTTTTTTTCGGACCGCAGTTGATCAATGAAACGATCAACTGCGTTGAGATTCCCTCCAACCTCAACCCCGACGGCACCACCGCTACCGGCCAGTTCTCCAGGGATAGGGTTGAATCTTTGATACCGCATTTGCAAAATGATAAGGAGATCCCTGACGCGTCTGGAGCGACTAATGTGGATATCTCGAAGGTCACCAGTGATGTTTTCAAGACACAACCACCTGAGGGTGGCGAGGGCGATGGCTGCAAAAATGCCGCCAAACTGTGCAAGGAAGGCAAGTTTCAGGAAGCGTTGAAGTCCGTTGATACTAAAGGTGACACCAAGAATCCGAGGTGCAAATATGTACGATCCAACGCCAATCTTGGGCTCGGCCACTGGGACGAGGCTCTGAAGGACATAAGAGAGTGTCAAAAGAGTTTACCCAATTTCGCGCCGGCGTTTTTCACAGAGGGCTCAATCCTCTGTGAGATGGACAAACTTTCTGAGGCTGCCGATGCTTATTCGAAGGCGGTGTCATTGAAGCCGAACAATGTCGCTTACCGCGACGGACGAGCGGCTGTGTTTTATCGATCGGGTCAGTTTATCAATGCAATCAAAGACTATGAGCGCGTGCTGGAGATCAATGCCAAAGATGCGAATGCGCTTTATATGCGTGGGCTCTGCTATTACATGATCGGCCAGTACCAGATGGTGCCTGTGGCGTACAATGATTACCTGGCGCAATACCCCGGCGACATTGCCGCGCTGACAAATAGAGGAAGTGCTTACTTCGAACTCAGCAAGTATGATGAAGCGCTGACCGATTTCAACGCCGTACTGGCACAGGAGCCCAAACACGTGACATGCCTCTATAAGCGGTGCCTGTTGCTTTGGCACCTCGGGCGGTGGCAGGCGGCATACGCCGATGCTGACAGCGCTCTGAGCGCTGCCGGATGGACCGATACCAACTCGGCCTATCTTGCCCTCTGTAAGTATCTGCTTGCAGTTAAACAGGGCAATCAGCAATCGGCATCGGCAACGCTCGAGGGCAGTTTGAAAAATCTCGATTCTAAGATCTGGCCTTATCCGCTCTTTCAACTCTTTGGAGGTCGGATCAGCCAGTCGGATCTATTTCTAATGGCTACTACCAGGGAACAGTGGACACAAGCAAGAACATACATCGCCATCAAAGCGGCATGGTCCAGGGCAGACGAAAAGAGCAAAGCGCTTGCGTTGTTGGAGCAGGTGCGCGCGGAAGGCACCACCTCCGTACCTGAATACAACCTGGCTCTGAGCGAGCTATTCCGAGGTAAGGTCAAAGACGTCAGTAACATCGCCCGGCCGGTCGGCAATAGATATGCGCTGGTGGTGGGAGTTAGCAAATTCAAGGACAAATCGATCAACTTGCGTTATTCCGATAAAGATGCGCAGGATTTCGGCAATTTTCTGGTCAACACGGAAGGATTCAAAAAGGAAAACGTCAAACTCTTGTTGAATGAAGAAGCGACTAGAGAAAATATTTTGGCTGCTCTGGGAGAAAGCTGGCTGCCACGCAAGGCCAACAAAGACGATCTGGTCTTGATCTACTTCTCTACCCATGGCAGCCCTTCCAAAATGGATGCGAAAGGGCTCAACTATCTGCTTGCTCACGACACCGATAAGGATGTGCTGTATGCAACCGGCATCCCTGTACAAGATCTGACTCGCATGGTGAAAGACAAGGTTCATGCCGATCGCGTCGTCGTCATCATGGATGCCTGCCACAGTGGTGCCGCCCGTACCGACGATCATCTTCCCATCGACGCTTCCCTATTGTCGAGCGAATCCGGACAGGCGGTGATTTGCTCCAGCCTTCCTGAGGAGGTTTCCTGGGAGTCCAAACAGTATGCCAACAGCGTCTTCACTCACCATCTCATCGATGGTTTGAAATCGAAGGGACCTTCGACTACCATTGGAGATTCGTTTGCATACGCCCGCGACCATGTTGAGAAAGAGGTATGGACGGACAGGCAGCATCGCCAAACTCCGATCATGAAAAGCACGTGGAGCAAGAGCGACCTGGCGATATCCGGGAATTGATCGATTCATCTCCACGCCACCGCTCTTGGTCGCGCATGCGCTTCGTGAGCGGCGGATTTGTTGCCGGCAAGGTGCATGAGCACAACCGAGGTCTTGAGCAGTCGCTCGAATACTTTTCGTGACTCTTTGGATTCAGAGCGCGATAAAGTTTTGAGCGGCTTTACGACTGCGATTGCCGAGAGGATGGAGAATTCACTTGAGAAGGCATTTACGCCTCTACGAAATCCGCGCTTTGTCACATTACGGTGCATGATGGACTCGAGTGAATTGACGTGACCGAATTCCGTCGCCTGGCCTTGCCAGATCGTCACGTGTCTGCCTCGAGATAGTGAGGTTGACCGGGAGAGATAACTACGCCAATCGTGGGAGCGTTACCGTAGCCCTTCAGCTAAAGACTTAGGGAACGGTTACATCGTCCCGAGACCAGGCAGGATCGATTGCCATTGGAAAGCTCTTTAGAGAGACACGGATCTCTTTGTACAGAGCCGGTAACCATGCCGGTTGCTGCTTAAAGTCGATGCTCGGCTGTTTTGTTCTCAGATCGCAAGGAGACAGTATCAATTGCACGTTCTTGCACCCAGTGTCGTGGACGAGAATGTACAGATCTTCGATTGCGTCGTTGCCCATCGCCAGGCATCCGGTCGACCAGTAGCTTCCGTGTATGAGAATGTCTCCACCGAGTTTGGTGCGTCGATCGAGTCGCGCTCGAACCCGGTCCTGTGTGTTTGGATAGTTGATCCGAAGACCAAGGTGGGCGATTGAATTGGGATACAAAGCCGTGATGTCGTAGAAGCCCTCCGGGATCTGCAGGTCGCCTTCTTTCAGCTTCGGACCTGCCGTTCCGCTTGTGCCAATCACCGGATAGCCTGTTATCTGTTTCCACTTCCCATCGGATGTCTTTGCAAACAAGACCAGCAGTTTTTCCTCCTTCAAACCAATCATCGCTACTTGGGAAGGTGGGTATGAGACACCAGCGCTTTTGAAGAACGGCTTGAGCTTTTTTCTGGCTGCGTCACCGTACTTAGTGACCGACTCCGGTACCGACAGATTAGTGATGCTGCATTTGCTTAAAACATTCAGAAGCATGCAACCGCGTACAAGACAAGACTGATTGTTGGGAATAAGACTAAACACGAGCAGCGCAACAATGGAGTAAATCAACTCTCGCTTGAACGACTGAGAAATCCCCGCCTTCGCATCTGTGGCGCCGGCATTGTGTTCGTTCAATTCCTCTTCCCGGTGACGCATATCGGAAAAACTCCAACGCCTGATCGATGCAACTTCGTTTTCCTTACGGTTTTATTTTCCTCAGAACAGTTAAAAGCCTGTCGTAATCAGATCTCATCATTGTTGAAAGTGCTCTTCCTGCTGCGAGCAGGAAATCGTCGTCCGAACCAAGCGCTCGATGTGCCTCACGGATGGTGGCAGCCATTAGCTCGTCGGAAGGCACTTCCTTTACATAAGCGAGCAAACGAAGAAATTCAAAATCACGAGTCAGGGAGCGAATTTCTTCCGATGTGGCCGGGTAGACGAAGTCATGTACATCCGGTGGTTGAGGAGGCAGATGCTGGTAGATTTGATCCCGAAAACCGTGACCTACTAGAATCGCCACTACCTCCGTTCGGAGTAAAGAGAAAATGTGCGGCTGCTGAAGCCGCAACTCTTCACGAGTTAATCCAAGGGCGGCCGGCTTATGAATGCTGTCGTGCGGTCCGGTATTGACGTTATAGGCGACTGCGAAAATCGATCTTTGGTCGTGAGTAAGGACTTTGAGAAAGCTCCCAAAGCGAGGTTTGGGGGCGAGGTCGGCTACATCTTTGTTCTCCGGCAGGCACTCCGCTACGAAGTCGGTAATAGAGGAAGCTGTGACTTCCGCAATTGGGGCGGCTGCGGTGGATGCGTGTGGCATAGCGCACATCTACTCGGTGGGAGGAGTAAACTCGTTGGGTGTAAAATTCTCAATCTCTTCTTCTTAAACCGGGTCGTGAACCGATCGACCCTCAGAAATGCTGATTGCTGTTTTGTTGCCGTCCTGGGCCATGAGAACGTTGATCTCGACGTCTTTCTGATGCCCTGACAGACTGACCACCGAACTCTGACCGGTATCGCTGGTGTCAATCTGCCATCCATTTTTTGGAAGGGTGGATTGATACCACTCGGCGACGCTCTCCAGGGCATCGGCAGTAGATAGAGAGACAAATGCGGCGTGTTCACCATCTTTGTCCTGCGCCGAAGTGGACCCGGCTATCTGGGCGCCGGGATAGACCAGCACCTGCAAATCTTTTGGTATTCCTTCAGTGCCTTCGTTGAAAGTATGGGTCATGCCGGCCGATTTGAAAGTAACCGATTTATCATTGCCACAGCCGGATGTGCTCATGACCGTCACCAGGGCGAGCACTGTATATAGTGCCCAGTTACGAGAAAACGAAAAATGTCGATGTCTGAAAATCAAGTCACTTTTCTCCCGGTGGGTTACAGGCTAGAGGAGTTGTAAAACGAAGCGCTAACCAAAGTATAGACCATCCATTGGGATTCTATCTCCTGTCTCAGCGCAATCTATCATCATGACCGATCGCTTCCAGCAGACCCTCGCCCAGGAGCTCTACGGAAAGTACGGTCAATGAAATCAGGGCCGCCGGGACCAATGGCGCCCACCAGTTACCAAGAAACAGGTCGCTGGATGCCTGCCGCAGCATCGTGCCCCAGCTTGGTGTGTCCGGGCTCAGACCGAGACCGAGGTAGCTCAGTCCTGCCTCCATGACAATCGCGTCGGAGATCAAAAGCGTTGCCTGAATCATAATGATTCGGGAAGCATTAGGGACCAGGTGCCGGAAGAGAATCGTGAGAGTGCCCGCCCCCAGCGCCCGGGCGGCTTCAATATATTCTTCCAGTCGTATAGCGGATATCTTGGCGTGAGCGACTCGCGCCGCCTCGAGCCAGGAGGTCGCGGCAATGACCGAGATAACGGTGACGAACGGTAAGAATCCGAGACTGTATGAGGTAACGTCGAATAACGTAAGTAGCGTGCGCGGAAGAGTCTCCGTGAATGCTGGACCGTTGACCAGGGCGGAGAGAGCCAGTAATAGAATGAGCGGTGGTATGGCAAGCAAGCCATCGACTATCCGCATCATCACAGTGTCGATCAGTCCGCCCAGTAGCGAGCTCACCGCTCCCCAGAGACTGCCGAAGGTAACAGCCAGAAGGGCCGCGAGAAGACCCAATGCAAGTGATGTGCGCGCACCCCAGAGCGCCATTCCCAGAACGTCTCGCCCGAGGCTGTCGGTACCAAGCAGATGATTCTCGGTAAATGGAGGAATGTTCGTAGCGGTCAGATCGACATGCGCCGGGGTGATTGGAGGTATGACTGGATGAACCAGCGGGGCGAGAAAGGGTAGAATTGCTAGAACGCCGATAAGACATAGCGCGATCGTGATTCGAGCATTGCTTCTTGCCCAAAAGACAGTCAAAGTTTTCTTGGAGGAAACAGAGGAGATTGTTGTCATCTACATCCTCCGGCCTGGTCTTTGCTGCGCCGTGTCCATAAGGTTTTGACCAATGCGTGGATCCGCCAATCCTTGTAAGATGTCGGCGACCAGATTCGAGAGAACCACCATGGTTCCATAGATCATCACGAGGGTGGTCATAACCGGAAAGTTGCGTCCGAAGGTGGCTTCTACCGCCAATCTTCCGGTGCCCGGCCAGGCAAAAATGGTTTCCACCAAAACAGATCCACCAATCAAAGTCGGCAGAGATAGCGCGAGAAGGTTGATGACCGGTACCAGGCAGTTGCGAGCGACATGTCTCAAAACTACCTGCGAATTCGATAGACCCTTAGCAAGGGCGGTTGTTACATATCCTTTCGTGATCTCGTCGAGCGCCAGCGAACGCACGAAAAGCGCCACCTTCGCGCTCCGGTTGAGGGCAAGCGTCAGGGCAGGCAAAAAAGCGAATTTGAGCAAAGTTGCAGGCGTTGCTGCTTCGTCGCCGCGCAGCGGTCCGAACAGCGGAATGGGGTGAAGCAGGGGCACCAACGTGACAACATAAATGACCACCAGTCCCAGAAAGAATGCTGGAATTGAGTGCAATAAAAGTGCGCTCACGAGCAACGGTGCCTCGACCAGCGCATTCTTGAATTTAAACCTCACAGTCACCATAAGCAGTCCCCAGAGGATGCCGTTCGTGAATGTGAGCAACAACGATAGGCCAACCAGGGTAAGGGTGGCGGGAATGCGCTCGCCAATCACCACCAGAACTTTTCTATTGTCCTGATAGGAGCGTCCCAGCTCTCCCTGTCCGATGAAGCCCTTGAGCCAGGAAAGATATTGTTTCGGCAAGGGCTGATCGAGCCCAAACTCCTGTCGAATTGCCGCCAGCTCTCGCGGGTCGATATCTCGAGTATTGCCGCCCATCATTGCGTCTACCGGATCGCCTGGCAAAGACCGGATCAACCCGAACGAGACGATGGAAAGTACGATGAGCAGTGGGATCGCGGAGAGGACTCGATTAAGTACAATCCTTATCAGACTATCTCTCCTGTGCGTTTATCGAAAAAAGTAACAAGCATATTTTATGGTGCAACTATTCAGTCTTGTCGATTTGCCCAGGTTAAGCAAGCCGGTCGGGCAAACTCTTTCGGGCAAACATGAACTTGGCAACCGATATGCCGACTGTTTCGACAGCGTTAAAGTATTTGAGGTATGACCAGGCAAGCCAGTCAAGCATGATATACAATAACGCTCCTGGGGTTGAAACAAGGGTAAGTAGTCCTTTGTGTCTTGCCCTGTTCTTCCGGTGGAGTCCATCACCGCCCTGGCGGCATAGCCAAGTGGTAAGGCCGAGGTCTGCAAAACCTCTATCCCCAGTTCAAATCTGGGTGCCGCCTTTACATTCGTTTGAAATTCTCTGTGAGATGAGGGTAA
This sequence comes from uncultured Candidatus Obscuribacterales bacterium, assembly GCA_964541355.1. Taxonomy (GTDB): domain Bacteria; phylum Cyanobacteriota; class Vampirovibrionia; order Obscuribacterales; family Obscuribacteraceae; genus JADYXR01. The sequence goes on along the minus strand of CAZISK010000037.1, from coordinate 1,843 downwards.
AATTTGAAAATGCGGACGGTTGGCGCAGTTGGTAGCGCACCACTTTGACATAGTGGGGGCCACTGGTTCGAGTCCAGTACCGTCCATATTCGAACGACACAAGCAAGAAATATGTTCGCCACTGCAAAAATATCTGCAACTCATTGCTAGATTTTCGATTGGGGACGTCCACACCGGTGTGTTGGGTATAATTGATCTCGTCGTTAGACAAGTGGACACCCCCGACTTTGGACATTATGGTTTCAGAAAGCAAATCAGGGTCGGAACGAACATCACTTGACAGATCTCTTCTAATTGGGCTCGCGACGACAGCTTGTGTAATTTTGATGTACGAGATCCTATTGACCAGGATCTTCAGCGTCATGATGTGGTATCACTTCGCGTTTCTGGCGATATCAATTGCCATGTTTGGTATGACAATTGGTACTATGCTCGTGTACATCCTTCCGAAGTTCTATTCGCAGGAACGGGCAAGCAAGCTACTCGCGCCTCATTCGCTTATGATGTCCGCGACCATTTTTCTGGCAGCGGTAGCTTTCGCTATCGTGCCAATGATGCTGTCTAAATTACCGGCTGAAAAGGCATGGACTGTCTTTCTTGCGATCAGCTATCCATTACTGGCGATACCGTTCATACCTGGTGGAATTGTGATTTCTCTGGTACTTACAAGAATCCAGGGATCGATTGGACGGCTGTATGCCGCTGACTTAGCCGGTGCTGCTTTCGGATGTCTTGCAATTATCGGGCTGTTAACTGTTACGGATGGAATGTCTGCAGTAATCGTTCTGGCATCGTTGTCTGCTCTGGCGGCAATCTTCTTTGCCTGGCATGCCGGTCAATGGGTGCTTGCGCGTTGGTCAGGTGGAGCTTTTCTTGTTCTCCTATGCCTGGCGATCGGCCATACATATTTGGCGGCGATGAACCGACCTTTGGTTTCTATCTCCCTGGTTAAAGGCGAACGGGAAGGAAAACCGATCTTTGAGAAATGGAACTCGTTCTCTCGTGTAATTGTTTTTGACAGTGCAACAGGCAAACCTCAGGGCTGGGGCATGAGTCCCAAAATGCCTGCGGACACTAAAGCGACCCAATGCTGGCTAATCATCGACGGCGGGGCGGGCACGGTCTTGACGAAGTTCAACGGCAACTTGGCAAAAGTCGACTATTTGACGTACGACATCACCAACCTTGTTCATCGCATACGCCATGATGCTGATGTTCTGGTGATCGGCCTGGGCGGAGGAAGAGATATGTTATCCGCCCTTTATTTCGATCAACATCGCGTCACAGGCATGGAGATCAATAACAACATTATTGCCGCGGTTACTCGTGTGTTTGGCAGTTTTGTAGGGCATCTCGACAAAATTCCAAATGTGAAAATTATCAATGCGGAGGCACGAAGTACACTAGCAAGTTCGAAAACCAAGTATGACATCATACAGGTATCGCTGATCGACACGTTTGCGGCAACTCAAGCAGGTGCACTGGCGTTAACCGAAAACTCGCTCTACACGGTCGAGAGCTGGCGTCTCTTTCTCAATCATCTTAAGCCCAATGGAGTGATTAGCTTTTCCCGTTGGCACCCTGTTGAGACGTACAGAATTATGGCGCTGGCTAATGAAGCGCTTCTCAGTGAAGGTGTCACCGAGCCGCGCAAGCATATAATTATGGCCGCGCTGATGGAGACTGACTATCCGAACAGAGGGGTCTCGACGCTACTTGTAAGCAACGCACCATTTTCGAGCGAGGATGAGGAAAAAATTAAGTCCGTCTGTAGAGAGCTAGGATTTGAAGTAATACTATCGCCGTCGATTTGTGCCGATCCCGTGCTGGCAGAATTGGCTTC
>CAZISK010000036.1:0-18341 GCA_964541355.1 uncultured Candidatus Obscuribacterales bacterium | reverse complement strand
ACAAGCAGGCAAGTTGTCGCTTGCCTTTGGCGTGGCATGCATTCCTGAAGATTGCGTAGATTTATCGTATGTTTTGGCGGCAGCAGAAGCGGCAAAGGCCCAGGCGATTTTGTTAGCCGCGCCGGTTATCCTGTTCAGAGACGTTCGCCAGGGAATTTAGTTTACTTCGGAAGTGCCGACAAAATAGTGTTTGAGATCAACCAGGTCGCGAACATCAACAATGCGCTACCTATCAAGGCAAAGACTATGAGTGTAAAAACAGCCTTCTTTAGATAACCGGTCAAAGCCGATTGTTTTTTGGAGATCTGAGTTGAACCCTTAGCTTCGCTGATCGTCAAGTGTTGATCTTCAGCTTGCTTCGGGTCGAGGTCGTTGGAGTCGTTCACGGTACATTACACCTCTCAATCAGACAGGTACGGGATCGGATTGAACCGGGCTGGTACCAGGGGCGGTTCGAGTCACCAACGCTTGTGCAAGCGCTCTCATCGCTTGATTGGACGGGTCATGTGTGGCAATTACATTTGGCCAATCTGGCATCGCCAGTACATCGAATGGAGAATCTGTCGAGACTGCCAGCTTTTCCAAACAGACATCCGCTACCATCTGAGCAAGACGAAGCTGGTCGTCATGGTAAAGAGCCCTGAAGGTCAGCAGGATGCAGTTCTTGCCCTCGACTTGTCGGGCAATTTCTCTTGATTCTTCGAAGGTGGGCTGCACCGAATATCTCTTCAGCATGAGGATGCCATCGTCGACAGGCACTCCTACGGCTTCGCACAGATAGCGATGAATCGGAAAAGTATAGCGTGGATGATCTGGAACAAGCAGAGTCCAATTAGACCCTGATATCTCCGGAATTCGACCACGAACTATAGCGATGCCGCGAAGCGATGCGCTGAAGCTCAGGCGCTCTCCCTCTTTGATAAGTTTCTGCAAGCGAGAGAATTTTCGCCCCTGAGATGGCGAACAGGTGCTCGGCTTTTTAGCAAAGTGCCGCTTCAAACGTTCCAATGAGCGATCCACCTGCTCTTCGGAAATCCGACCCTCTTTCAATGCGGCCAATATGGCGCCATGCGCCTCCATCGTCTCTTCCATGGTGCCACATACAAGCAAGAGATCGTTGCCGGCTTCGAGCGCCATCAAAGCCGCTTCGCCGAGCCCGAATGAGTTAGTGATACCCTTCATTATCAGGTCATCGGTCATCACTATTCCTTCGAACCCCAGATAGTCTCGAAGTATGGAGTGAGTGATCCTACGAGAAAGGCTGGCGGGAAGGCGATCTTCATCTATCTCCTGCACCCAGATGTGACCGACCATCACTGCCGGCAATGAATTGAGCGCAATCTTGAATGGAGCGAGGTCTCTTTTCCAAACCATCTCTATCGGATCACTGTTGACTGCAAGCGACACATGCGAGTCTTCCATGGTAGACCCGTGACCGGGGAAGTGTTTTCCAACAGGCACTATACCCTCTGCCGAAATCGACTCGGCCACGATCCGTCCAAACTGACCGACAAGATCAGGCGAGATTCCGAACGCCCGGCTTGCCACCGTTGGATTGACATAGTTCGAGGCGACATCGAGTACAGGTGCCAACAAACAGTTGACACCGAGCATCTTGAGTTGCCTGGCCGAAAGACAGGTAATTTTCTCCACCAACTCTTCGTCACCGCAGGCAGCAAGAGCCATCGGCGAAGGCAACGGTGTCAGCGCTCTATCCAATCTTTGTACAGCTCCGCCTTCCTGATCGACGGCGATGATCGGGATGTGGTACGAACACTCTACAATTTCACCAATGAGCATTGAGAGCTGTTCCAAACTCTCGGCGTTCTCACGAAAAATCGTGACACCACCAACAGTACCGCCCTCGAGAGCTCCGCGATATTCCGCGTTCAGGTGGGTCGACGGAATCCGTCCAAGCAAGAGCCTACCTACTTTTCTTTCAAGCTCTTGCTTCGCCACCAACAATCGCTCCTAATTGCGCGTAGATAGCAGCCTGTAAACCTCGACGGCCTTACTCTTTCCTTTGATGCTGTAAGAGCCCATATACTCGAAGTTACAGCGATCGTTCGAAAGAGAAAACGTGTTGCCATCGACAATGATGTCGCCAGGTCGATCGTCGCCTATCAGCTTTTCAAGGCGAAAAACCAAATTTGCTGTATCTCCCAATACCGAAGGATTTCCAGAGGAATGCCCGAGAGAACCAGAAGCAACCGGACCGGTCGCAAGCGCGATGTCCAGGTTGAGCGGATAGTCTTCGAACGGCCAGAAACGCCTGTCCTTAGCCAATCTCGCTGTAACCTCTCGCAATCTAAGAGCGGTATGACAGGCTTGAAAAGCCGGCAAACGGGCACCCTCAGTCGAGCTATCTCCGGCCCAGTATGCCATGATCGCATCTCCGGCAATCTTCTCAAGCTGTCCGAAATTCTTGTTGATCTCATCATTGAGCGAGTCGAAAATGCGCTGAGCCGCACCCATGACCACCTCTGGCGACGAGGCATACTGTTCCATCAGACCGGTGAACTTCTTGATATCGCCGACCAGAATGGTCGCGTTCATGAACTTAATACTGTACTGCGTTCTATCTTGAGAATCTTCTTCCTCGAGATCCTCGAGATCAAAATCCGTTTGAGGCGGGAAAATCTGCAGCTTGTACTGGGCGATCAAGACCTCGTCGCCATGTCTGAGTGGATACTCCTCGCCGGATTTGCAGCCCTTTCCGTTGACCGACGTACCGTTCGTACTGTTCCTGTCCATAATTGTCCAGCCATCAGCATTACAACGGATCTCCGCATGCTGACCGGATACTTCTGGATAGGGCAAAATCAACTTCTTGACACCACCAGGCGCAGGCCGCCGCCCGATATGAAGTACTTCACCTTCACTTAACTCCACCGAATATTCATCCGGCGTGTCAGGATTCACCTTGATGTTGCCGGATGACATTTATCGCATTTGCCAAGAGCACCAAAACCCAAACTGCTAGGTAGCTATTATATCGGCAGAAAATCGACCAGCTAAACGTCTAATACAACAAGTTAACAGGCTTTAAATTGGACGCGATCTTCTTGAAGACCGACGGTTAATCCAGCCCGAGACTCTTGGCAAGCGTTTGAGTAGCCGCGCCAGAGGGCCGGCCAGAAAGTCGCCCACTGTGCTCTGTCTTTCTCAAATGTTAAACCGATATCGGTTTAATTTAGAAGTCTGCTAAATCCCTCACAGGGTGCCTCTCAAGAGCCACACCTACGTCAGAGCGCTAGCAGCTAAACCGAAGTGGCTTTAGCGAGCGATTTCTTCAGCTCTTCGACTCGATCAGTTTTTTCCCAGGGAAGATTCAGATCGTTCCTACCGAAGTGCCCGTAGGCTGCGACATTTTGGAAAAACTTGCCATTATGAAGCTGGGGCTGATCGTTGAGTCTGAAATGAGAAATTATCGAAGCCGGCCTGAGATCGAACTTTTCGTTGACCAGATCAGTAATCTCTGAATCGGCTATTTTACCGGTGCCGAAGCTTGTGACATGCACGGACAGAGGACGAGCGACACCGATAGCGTAGGCGATTTGTACTTCGCAACGACGAGCCAAACCGGCAGCCACAATGTTCTTAGCAACCCAGCGAGCAGCGTAAGCAGCCGAACGATCGACCTTTGTCGGATCCTTACCGGAGAAAGCACCACCACCATGTCTGGAGTATCCGCCATAGGTATCTACAATTATCTTTCTTCCGGTCAGACCAGCGTCGCCATGCGGTCCACCGATAACAAATCGTCCCGAGGGATTGATCAGGTAGCGCGTTTTGTCGTCGAGTTTGATTCCGAGTTCCTGGAAAACGGGCATGATGACGTACGCTTTGAGATCTGATTCGATGCGCTGGCGAATTTCTTCGTTCTCTTTGAGCTTGTCGATTTCTGGATCGTGCGGTGTTGAAATGAGAAAAGAGTCTACGCGAACCGGCTTGTGGTCTTCGTATTCAATTGTGACCTGAGTCTTTCCATCAGGACGAAGATACCTCAACGTGCCATTCTTTCTCACTTGCGTTAAGCGCAGGGCCAATCTATGTGCAGCCGAAATTGGCATCGGCATTAATTCTGGTGTTTCATCGCAGGCAAAACCAAACATCATGCCCTGGTCGCCGGCGCCCAGGCTGCCCGACTCGTCCATGGCGGTATTTACTGCCGGCGCGATGTCCGGAGATTGCTTCTTCAATCCGGTCAGCACCGAACAGGAGTCCGCGTCGAATCCGCCGCCCTTCTCGCCCTGGTAGCCAATTTCGCGAATAACTTTGCGAACAAGCTCCTGATAGTCGATTTGGGCAAAGGTTGTGATTTCGCCTATAACGAGAACGAGTCCGGTCGATGCCGCGCATTCACAAGCCACACGAGCCTTGGGGTCTTGGGTGAGGATAGCATCTAGTACTGCATCGGATATCTGGTCGCATACCTTGTCCGGATGCCCTTCAGTAACCGATTCCGATGTGAAAAGATAGCGCTTAGACAATTTGTATACCCCTCAAGAGAAAAGATTAGAGCCAGATTTCATAACCTCGTAAGGCTCTCATCTCAGTTGATGCTGGACGTTCTTCTCGCCGGAAGAACATTCAGCCAGTTATGCTACCATCTTTTATTCTCTATGAATTAAACAGATACAAGGTTGCATGCGGTTTTTCGCAACAATCGAAGCAAATCGTTACGGGCCAACCCTGTGAACTAAAAGACCGATTTTTTTTGATGACAACAATCAAATGCTATTCTTTAGAGAGGTGTAGGTAAGGACAAATCATGGCAACCGCATATTCACAGCAGAGCGACCGGGACCTCGTGTTAGCGTGCCAACGGCGAGAACCACAAGCTTTTGAAGAGCTTGTAAAACGCCACCAAAAGACGGTCTTTGCGCTTCTCTATCAACTTGCGCCTGATTGGTCCGACACATCCGATCTGGCCCAAGAAGTATTTATAAGGGTATGGCGCTCCATAAATAATCTGCGCAATCCTTCTTCTTTTCGTTCCTGGCTTACCCAGATTGTCACCAACCTCTTTTATGACGAGTTGCGCAAACGTCCTCGCCGGTTGCCAACAGTCTCAATGGATGTGGCTCTTGCCGATGAGGAATCTGGCGACGGGGCAACCAGAGATATCCCAGATGAGTCAGATCTTCCTCATGACAAGCTCTTAAACAAAGAACTTTCTGAAGTAATTCGCGAAGCAATGTTGAAATTGCCGGAACAGTTTCGAACCGCTATCGTCTTGAGGGAAGTGGAAGGGTTAAGCTACGAAGAAATTGCAGATATAACTCAGACCGAAATGGGCACGGTAAAATCCCGAATAGCCCGAGCGCGCCTGAAACTGCAGGAGATGCTTAAACCTTACCTGGAAAGCACAGAGACAAGCGAGGTCTCCAGTTAATGGTTAGAGCGTGTACTGATTATCAAGAGGAGCTTTCCGCTCTGCTCGACAACGAGCTGGACGAAGGTACAAATTCCGACGTTACCAATCATTTGACCGAGTGCAGCGATTGCGCCTCGCGTTTTGAGACGATTAAGTCATTAAGCAGCTTGCTAATCAAGGAAAGTAGCAATATTAATGTCGTCCCAGACTTGTGGGACAAGATAAAGGATGAGTTGCCGTCAGTTTGCTCCGTTATTGACGAAGATCTCTCTGCCTATCTGGATGGAGAGCTTCCGAGCGCGGCGCAGGAAGGCGTAAAGCATCATCTCGATGACTGCAATCCTTGCCTGGAGAAGTTCCAACAGCTCAACAAGACTAATCAGGCATTGTCGAAGGGTCTCTCGCTACCCGACGGAATCGAAATAGATATTTGGTCCGCAATTAAGAACAAACTTGATACAGACTGCGACGGTGTTCGTGAAGATCTATCAGCTTATGCCGATCAGGAAGTAGACAGCACACGCCATCGTTTTATTACATCGCATCTAATGGAGTGCGTTCCGTGCCGCCAAAGTTATGAAAAGGTCACCCAGGTAGGCGACCTGATCAAAGAGCATTACAAACCCCAGATTCCCGAAAATCTCAATCTCTGGCCGGGGATCAAGGTAAAAATGCAGGTGGTCCCCTTTACACCGCGCCAAAGTAAGAGTAAGAAGAAAGTACGTCCTCGATTTGCGGTTATGGGTGGAGCAGCAGCCGCGGTTGTAGGTTTGTTGGGTTCCCTGGCTTTATGGCTATCGCTTCCTGACGATATTCAATTTCCGACCATTTCTCCGGAGCAGTACCTGATAGAATCTTCTTTCCAAGAACCGACAGATTCGGCTGAGGCAGTGGTTTATGAATGACAGACGTATAAAAATTGCTACGCTTGCCGTTTTCATATTCAGCTCGTATCCTGGCGCGGCTAATGCCGACGAAGGTTGTGGGCACTGCAATATCGACTACAGCAAGTTGAACCTCAACCAGGAACAAACAGTCAAAATTCAGCAGTGCGACCAGGAGTGGTTCCAGGAGTACCAGCTGACGCAGCCTGAGATTCAAAATCTCCAGCAAAAGTTCAAGCGTCTACTTTCAAACACCAAGCCCGATGCCACTGAAATCATGCTAGTTCAACAGCAAATCGAAGCAAAGAAAAGCAAGCTCAAGCTCAAAGCAACTCAGATACTCTTGAAAAAACAGCAAGTTCTGGATGAGAATCAGAAAAAAGCTTTCGATGGTCAGATTCAAACTGAGCTGGTAAAACGGCGGCAGCAGGGTACCGGCGTCGACAACAACGTTCAACAAGTACGCTGGAGGCGGATCTGGAATGACGTCCAGAACGTCTTCACCCAGGGGCAGGAGCCGCGTTAGTACGCAGGTTCGGCTCACTCAACCTTTCTGAAACATTTGACTGCGAACATACAATGCCTCCGGTGCGAGGTCTTTCGTATGGCGCAAGAACAAAATTTATTGCCTCCCGATCCGTCCAAGACCAGATCGGGTCAGGACTTCGATAACGGTTCTCCGGAGCACTTCAGCCCGCCCCCGAGCTATATTCTAGCCTCTCCGAAAAGCTCTTCAATTCCGACCTGGATATGAGGAGTGGTTCGATTTCGGGGTCGGGAAACGCACTTCCGAAAGAGATGACAAAAGCCGAAGATTTGCTGGATCTCACTTCCACAGATAGCAAGGATAGCGATTATCCCAGTGAGAAGGATCTCTCGAACAGGAAGGCCGGGTCTGACGGAGTCAAAAAAACAGATGACCTGAACGCCGATAAAGACGGCGGGAGAAGGCACCACGAGGCTGCTCACCGCTACGGATCGGGTGAAGAGGTGAATGCGCTTGACCAAGACAATGCTGATGGCAATCACGAAGGCACCAGATATGAGGACAACGACAGCCCCGGCGATCAACCTCCAGCCACTACGAAATCTGGAAGAGAGAGACTAATTGAGGCTCTTGAAGAACGAAACAAACCTATTCAAGGTGAACTGAACAACATAAGAAGCTCCATCGACGCTGCCGATGGATACAAGAAAGTCTGGGGGCAAGTAAACTTCTCTAACGGCATGACATCAATCGATGTTAAGGATGCAAAAGGCGGCTGAGCAACACCGGTAACAGAGACGTTTTCGTAGCGCAGAAGGGAGAGGCGACATACATAATCAACCGGGATGAGCCAAGACTTGACACCAAAGTTAGTGCTACTCAAACGAGCGGCGGCAAGATCGATTGGAGCCTCGACAAGGATCTTCAGGAAAACGCTATCGATCAGCATTACAACGCGATAAGCAGCTTGAAGCAACAGGCCGCAATGAACAGAGGTCATGCCTTCCGCGAGCGCGGTATGGGTATGGTGGATGGTGCACAAAACCTCACTGAGCAAGCTCACAAACAAGGGATCATCCCTGATCGTGAATATGCTTTTCAAACCTACCATAACGGTGCCAGATTTGGACGAGATTTCGGCGAGCATGGAAAAGCAGCCAGACTCCAGGAGAAGAGCCTGGGTGCATATGAAAGGGTGGCTGGACCGGCGGACGAAGCGACAATGCAGGCTCGCTCTGGTCTGATCAGAACTTATACCGAAAGCGGTCGCACCGCTCAGGCCAATACGCTTTTGAACAAACAGGTAGAAGCATTGTCGACCAGAGAGAAATCCGGGCTCGGTCTGAACGCTGATACAGTCTTGCAGCGCCACTTCCTCCGGAAGCAGTTAGAACGCGCCGGTCGGAAGGATGACGCCATGAGAATCGAAGAGAGAGCCTATGAGCTTGTTTCGAAAAATCCAGATCATATTCCGAACCATGATCTCGGCATGATCAAGCAAAGAGACCAGTTGCTCGACAAGTACATGCACCAGTCTCCTCGGAAAACTGATCGCATTGACAAACTGCTGGATGGAAAGTCGGAAGGTCTCAACGGATTGCAAAAACATGATCCGAATTCAAGTATGGTCAACGAACAGAGAGAAGGATTAATTCGCACCCTGAAAGAGTTCGGCGGCGACACGTCTCGACTATCAGGCGTTCTTCAAGACAAGGAAAAGGCGCTCAACGAACAGGCCAAACTGCCGTTCGGTAATCGCGATTCCCTGAACAGGAAGAATGTCGAACTTGCCAAAGACTATTTGCATATAGGAGACCGCAACCGAGCTCAAGCAGTGGCAGAACGCATAATCAAGCACCAGGAGTCTAAGGAAGGCAAGCCCGGACAACAAGAAATGGACATTCAAGAGAGGCTGAACCTCGGATCAGATCTTGCCGCGTTAGCTGATACCAATACTATGTCCAATTTTCGAGAACGCACAAAGTCCTTGCTCGATGCTTACGAAAAATCTGACGCCGGTAAAATGAATCCTCAAAACGTCAGCTTGATGAGAGGCGAACTGATAGAGCAATATTCACAAGGAAAAGACTATAAGACGGCAATGACATTGACCGATCGAGAGTTAGCACACTTAAACGATCGAAAAACGCCTGATGCAGACAAGATCGCATTGAAGCTTACCAAAGGAGATCTGCACGAAAAATTGCGTGAAGACAAAAAGGCGCAGGGGATCTATGAAAACCTGATCCGTGACAGCAACGACGACTCGAGCAAAGTTACCCCTCTCGAGCGCCTTTCAGCAATCTACGAACGAACAGGACAACCGGATCTGGCCAAGAAGGCCAAACAAGATCTCGAATCGATTCGGAAGAATTTGCCGCCATCTCATTTCAAGAGCGACGGCAAGTTGATCGGCAACTAGAGGCGGTTTCGGTGCTCAGGTCTCATGAGCAGGTCTCATGAGCAGCGCTCACATCCATCGGGAACATAAACCGATATCGGTTTAGTTTTTGATCAATCTGGTCTTCGCAGCGCCGACCCACATTGACGGACAGCCCCGAAACTTATTAACTGGCCAATACGAAACCTTTACCCCATAGCAGCAGGCAATCGACGTGGAACAATAGGTATCTCATACCATTCCGATTTCCAAAAAATGCCGCCGGATAGCTGTCCAAAATGCCTGAAGCCCAAACACGAGCAAACAGCCGGCTCAATTACGCAATGGCTAAACTCCTGCCGCTGCGCGCCAGTAGACCAGGTTAATCATGCGGAGCAAACGATCGAGAAGGTCCGCTGCGCGGCATGCGGAAAATCAATTTCAGAGGCAAAGTCAGGGTCTCTAACCCAATGGATTTTCAAAGAAGATACCTGCTGTTGCGAAAGACCAGACCCACTTGAATCAAGTCCGGAATATTTCAAGAAACCCGCCTTCGTCGGTTTCGAGGAATCAGACCATGAAAGCGAGCTGTCGGTCGAAGATGAGAAGTTCCCACTTGATCGATACAAGCCCATCTCCGTTTTGGGTAGAGGTGAGAGCGGTGCGGTCTATCTCAGTCGCGACCGCCTTTTAGGGAAAAAAGTTGCCGTCAAGGTATTACGAAAACTAGAACGAGAAGCGCTACTGTCGTTTCAAAATGAAGCCAAAACGACTAGCAAGCTCACACATCCAAACATCATTCGTATCCTCGATTTCGGTTGCACGGTGGGAGGCACACCATATATGGTGATGGACTATGTGAAGGGGTCCACGCTTGAGGACTATCTCAAAGTTAACGAAACTCTTGATCTGCAGAGGTGCTTGACGATCTTCACAGACATAGCAGACGCCCTCGCATATGCCCACGATGCTGACATTCTGCATCGCGATATAAAACCAAGCAACATCATGGTATCTCACGAAAACGAAGGACTGCACGCCAGCTTGATCGACTTCGGTGTGGCAAAAATGCAGGCACACTTTGAAGACACGACTCGGATCAACGGCACCGCATTAGTCGGCACCCCAGCCTACATGAGTCCGGACCAGGCTTCAGGCAGAGAATTCGACCAGCGCAGCGACATCTACTCACTTGGATGTGTCCTATTCGAATGTTTGACCGGCAAACCCCCTTACCTGGCAGACAGCCCTCTTGAAATCATCTCGCTCCACGCCCATGGAGACATACCCTCGCTTTTCGACATGTATCCGAAGACCTCGACAGTAGCCTATCTCGATCAGATGATCCGCAAATGTCTGGACAAAGATCCGAATCGGCGTTACGGCGATGTCTCCGAGTTTCGCATGGCACTAGAGGACATACCAGCTCTGAAAAAATGGCGCTCAGAGGCAAAACCAGCACACGTAATGCCAGAACAGACCCAGCGACCACGGCGCCCAGGTCCGCTTGCTCTCATAGTCCTTGGTTGTTCGTGCATACTGGTTTCATCTGTCGCATCGCTGGCATGGTATATGCTATCTGCCACTGACCCGCTGGACGAAACCAAAATAGAAGCCGCTAACAACCACCAGAACGGCATCGTATCACTGGAGAACGGCCACCTCGACGTTACTTCCGGCAACGACCGCGATCTCAGAGAAGTGAGGTATTATCCGAGCGCGATCGAATCGGTCCATTTTATGGATTGCAAAATCACAGCCCAGGGCATCAAATACATTCAGAAAAAAAAGGTTCGAGCACTGTCAGTTGATATGGGTTCCGAGATCAGCCCTTCGCTTCTGAAGGGAATCTCGAAACTCAAGGATCTTGGACGACTACACCTGGCGTCGGCCAAGCCGATCGATCCGGAAGCGCTGGCTTTACTTGCAAACATACCTGAGCTGGAGGACCTATTCCTCAAAGGTCTGATTATCAACAAAGAGACATTCCGAGCAATTGGTAAAATGAGCCGCCTCCAGAATCTAAAGCTTCAAGACTGTGATGGAATCGATAGAGAAGGACTACAACAGCTCAAAGGGCTCCCTTCTTTGAGCACGATTGAGCTTTCCATGGGACATATATCGACATCGATAATTGACGGCATATGCGATCTACCTCAGCTGAAAAGCTTGGATTTGTCCGGCACGGACGTCAGCGACAAAGATCTTGTCAAACTGGAGAATTGCCGCAATTTGCAACACCTTTCGCTTCTTTTTTGTCCGAACATAACTGACCCCGCCGTCAAGTCATTCTCGAAACGCACCAAAGTGGACGTTTTTTCAAACAGCTATGAAACAAAAAAGGTTTGGTGGGAGGATAGCCATCGGAACCTTGATTGGCCAGAGTTTTGACGCCCTCTACCAACTGTCATGACCAGGTAATTCAAACCATGTGCAGAAATTTCGATCACAGAATCAATCGAACAATACGCTCGGGCCAGGCACCGCATGCACTCGAGAAGGGAATCGCTTCTATCAGATCAAGCTCCGTTTTTCTTACCCAAACTGATCCAAAGAACCGTCATCCGTCACTTGCGTTTTAGCGCCAGCGCTTGCGGCCTGACGATCAAAGAATCTTTCGGAAGAAGCACCCTGCCGCCGGCAGCGTCACAAACTGGGCTCACTCAAGGGCAGGTCCTGAAAGCCAATAGGTTGACGTTCGCACCGGCATGATTGGCTCCCGTGCCGTTGGTAAGAATCTGCAGTCCAGGACTCGCTTCAAAATTGATAGTATCGCCGGTGGGGCTATTCCCAATCATTCGAACAGTCTCGCCAACTGCAAGCGCAGCTCCAGAAGGAACATCTGAGGTCCCGACAGCGCCGGCGGACGTAGTCATGTCGACACCCGACCATCGGGACAGCCTGGCCGTCAACCAAATGCATCGACCGACCGTTTCCAAAGTGCCGCTCGATGAACGGACGATTGTATAAAGCTGCTCTCGAGTAGTGAGAAGAGCGCTGCCCACGTTCGACACTGCCGGCGGTGACTGTCGACCGGTTGGAAAACTCTCGGCGCAAGTTTTGTCGCAGCGCCCTCTGGTGAGTTGCGCGGAGCTCCTTAAAGGCGACCTGTTGTCATTAGCCGCAAGCGCAGACTGCGCGGCTGTGCAAATACAGAACACACGATGACCGCCGACCATTTCCTGGCATACAGCCTTATGTTGCGAACGCGCCTTCTGCTCATGAATTCGTGTCCTGCGGGCAAGAAGATCCGTTCCTGACGCCCCGCAACCGTTCGGAGGACAAATTTTAGCAGCGAAGGTGAAATACGATATTAGATAGGCCTACTGTCATAGGTTTTGTAACAGATTTTCTCGACTATGCCTCTACTGAAAATAGGACTTCAACGTTCACAGTGGTGCCATCTGCCGAGGAGTTGAAACTGATCTTGCAGGGATAAATGCAATTGATAAGGTCCGAACGTTCTCGGATGATGCTTGTGCCACCGCTTCTCTCGATGGAGGCGATGTCGAATCCACGTCCATTGTCGGAAATTTCCATGATAAGAATTCCCTGACACACAACTATTTTAGCGGCAACAGATGTCGCCGACGCGTGCTTACCAACGTTGTTGAAACATTCCTGCCCAATTCGATAAAGATGCAAAAGCACCTCATCGGTCAATTCCGGAAATTCGCCGACACATTCAAACGACGCGGCGATTCCAGTCTTGCTCGAGAATGTCGAGCACAACTCCTCCAACAAAATTGGCAGACCTAAATCTTTCAGATCACGAGGATAGATATCGTGGCAAACACCACGAAGGTTCGACGAAATCTCCGTCAACAAGTTCCGGATCTCCTCTATAGGTAAACCTTCCCCGGAGGCTAAGGAGCGCTCCAACAACATGACATTACCAAGAACCGCATCATGCAAGTCGCGAGCCACCTGGCTCAAAATCGCCTCCTGCTGATTTACGATCTTCTGGACGAGCGCATGTCGTTCTGCCACAAGAGATCGAACCGATCGTGTCAAACTCAATCCGCCATGCACCAGCCTAGTCGATTCCGGCAGCAGGTCATAGTCGCCCTGAGATCGGACAATCAAGTCTTTGAGCAAGCTCCGAGCCAGAGTATTCATCTCGCTATCGCTGACAGGCAAGTCATCCATAGACCAGTTTTTTTGCACCGAGTTATAGCGCAAACGTAACTTCGATCTTGAAGGCAGCTCTCCTTCCTCCAGGTTGGGAAGCTCTATGGCAGGCAGCATGAAAAACTCTATATGACCGCGTTTCGCCCGAATAGAAAGAGACCAATAATAGGTAGAGATTAGCAATCGTTCAAATTTTGACCTGGGTTCCGACCCGCCTGTCATAGCGGCTTCAAACTCTTCTTTGCCCTGCACGGAGATCATTAGAGGTTCATGCGCGATACCGGCGTTGAACTCCTTGGACAGGGCATCAAACAGCTGTTTCAGTGAATTCATCAGCTCTAATGTGGCAGCGCTTCTCAGCGAACGACTACCGGCATATCCCAGTTTCTCAAACAGTTCATCGATGCGAAAGGCTGCCACGCGCTTCACCTTTCCGTTTCCAGGTTGCCGTAGCCATTTTCGACAGCCCAGGCAATCAGCGCTTCTCGGCTCTCAAGTGAGAGTTTTTCCACAATCTGCTCAACCTGTTTGCGCACCGTTTCTGGTGCCGTAAATCTTTCCTTACCAATGTCCTTGTACTTCATGCCGCGCGCGATCAGGGTCAGCAAGTGCTCTTCCGCTCGCGTGAGATTGCCGTCATTGCTTTTGAGCAAATCCGCTGAGATGATCTGTTCTGACGCAGTCATCACGGAGCGGATACTTTTAACTACAATCTCGAGCGGTTCCGATTTCAAAAGGTAGCCGTGTACTCCGCTTTTGAGTATCAGGTCGCGAATCGCAGTTCGATTGTCGCCACTAAATACGATGACCTTCGATAATGCCGCCTGTGTAAATGCATAGGATAGCGACTTCGGTCCGATCGAATCTGGCAGATGAAGGTCGAGAAGTACAACATCCGGCTCCAGAGATTGCATTTTGACGAATCCCTCTTCTTGGGTGCCGGCAGTGCCTACCACCTCGATATCGTCCGTCGATGCTAGCTCAAAAGCCAGTCCCTTCCGGGTAGATTCATGATCCTCAACTATGAGTACAGTAATTTTCCGGACAGTCACGCAAGTTAACCCACATTGATGTTCAATTTAAATCTTCCCTTACATACAAACGATTGAATCGGAATTAATCGAATTATTTGGTAGAGAAATACTGAATCGCAAGTATTGTTACGTTATCGCGTGCACCCAGTGCCAGAGTTTTCGCAAGCAGACTTTCACAAGCTTCCTCGGGAGTCTTGGATTTGCTTACGATCTTGGCGATCTCGGGATCGCGAAGCTCGGAGTTCAGACCGTCGCTACAAAGTACGACCCAATCACCGCGACGCGGCACGATCTCCGTTTTCTCCACTTCGATGTCGATTTGATGACCCAGACACCTGGTCAAAAGATTCTTGAACGGGCTATGCCAGGCCTGGTCCGGCGTAAGCTGGTTGCGTAACACCATTTCCATTACCACTGAATGATCGACAGTGACCGGTTCGGCATGTCCATTACGCACCAGATAAGCTCGCGAATCGCCGACATGCGCGATCTCGACCTTTCCGTCGGCGGTATGTGCCGCTACAACCACAGTCGTGCCCATGCGCGTCATTATGTCTTCAAACTGGGATTCACCATATATGGTGAGATTGGCGTCCTCGACCGCTTTACCAAGCCACTCCCGAGCGCTGTCTGCCTCATGGCAATGAGATTGCTCGTTCTTCCAGCAGTTCTCGATCGTCTCTATCGCGAGACGACTGGCTATCGAACCGTTGCGCGCGCCGCCCATGCCATCCGCCACTGCAAATACGCAGGAATCAGGGCTGACATAAAAATTATCTTGATTCTCAGACCTGATGCGACCGCGATTAGACACCGAGGCGGCACGCCACGATAGTTTTGTCATATGGATTTCCTCAGTTTTCTTCCAACTGCGCCTGAGCACATTACTATCGTATCCAGGGAAGCGATAGAAGTGAATTCCCGAAAACGGGTAAATTCGAAATGGCCTGCTCTGGAAGATCCGTCCATGGAACAATCAGGTAAACGGCAACAACCAGACTTTAATAATGACTTTCGCTTGAACGAGTCTACAACATTTGCCGGGGACATGCACAAAGATCCGTTAATCGGAAACTCACTTCCCGGCGGCTACGGCATCGTGGAGCTACTGGGCACAGGAGGCTGGAGCCGGGTATACAAGGCAAGCCGCGAGCGTAGCGATACATTCGTCGCGGTAAAGGTGTTACATTCACATCTCCTCTTCGATAGAGAGAGTGTCACCCGCTTCGAAAGAGAAGCCAAATCCGGTGCAGGTCTCGATCATGAAAACATTTGCCGAGTATTCGATTATAATCGACTGGATACTGGTCAACCATATATCGTCATGGAATACCTGGATGGTGAAAGCCTGAGCTCAACACTGCGGAGAAAAGGGAAACTTCCTGTTCATGAGGCTCTTCCCTTGTTTCAGGACTGCTGCAGCGCACTCAAGGCCGCCCACGACCAGGGAATCATTCACCGCGATATTAAGCCAGCAAACATTTTTCTCGTAGAAGGTAGCCCGCGTGTGAAGCTGCTCGATTTTGGAATGGCCAAGATCATAGTGGAGGGACATCTGGACTTGACTCAGACAGGCACCGCATTTGGTACCGTCCAATATATGAGTCCGGAACAAGCTCTCGGCGAGCCTGTAGATCGCCGAAGTGACCTGTATGCCCTCGGTTGCGTGATGTATGAAGCGCTCAGCGGACGAAAGGTTTTTGAAGGGCGCACCGCTTTTGGCGTGATGGAACAGCACGTTCGCAGCGTTCCCAGGAGATTCAAGGATTTAGATCCACACCTCGACATACCACCTCGAGTCGAGAACTTGATCATGAAGACGCTAGCCAAGAGCCCGGTCAAGAGACCTCAAGATGCCGGCGAGTTGGAGACCGACCTGGCAGACTGCCTTGCTGAAAAGATGGAACAGCTCAATATTGGTACGAACGAGCGGGTTCCTGGAAACTTGTGGCTGGCACTGCTTTTCTTATTGCTTATTGCACTTGTCGTCCTAATCTTTTTAGTGACAAGATAACCTTTTCATTGTATGCGCTCTGAGCACAATTCTTCCGAAGAAGCGCTTCTTTAGGGAAGATGCTCACAAAATCTCGTGAAAACTTCAACCGATATCGGTTGAAGTTTTCTATGCCCAGAACCTTTGCGCTGTCAGTATTACAAGGGCCACGCCTGCCAGTCCAGTAAACTGCAATCGAGTAAACCGATATCGGTCTATCTTTTGCGAAGTCCCGAAAGCCTCACCCTCCAGACTCCTCTAGCGATCTGTCGACCGTCACCCCTTCCCGCCGAATAACAAGCGGCGCCATCACGACGAAACCTGGACTCCCGCCCAAGCACTTAATCGAAAAGCGTTCCTCACTAAGGCGATCCAAGATTGACAGCAATCACTTGCTAAGGTCTTCCCAGAACCGCAGGCGTGCAACAAGGCTGACCATATACACCTAAAATGCCACCGTTTCCGCCAAGTTTGACGAAGAGCTTGGGAGAATGACCCATGCCCAGGTCTCCAAATGGGATGTAGCGCTCCTTCCCCTCATGAATCGACCCTGCTGCACCGTCTGCGATCAGGTTCGGCATTCGAGCGTAGCGGAAAGAACACGTTCTGCCGGGCGTTGCTGCGATCGGTCCAACAGGCGGCACAATACAAATCGGAGGCGTTCTACGGGAGGCGAGCGGTGACTCAGTTCCAAGACGGGTGAAGGAGTTAATGTTTGGTCGGCTGAAAACTTTTGTGATGGCAGTAGGCGAAAGACAGTTGTAATCAACAATTTCCTCAGTCCGATGTATTATGATTAGCTCGGAAAAGCGGTCCGCCTGTTGCGGCTCGGTGCCGTGTTGCAGTTTATTCAATCTGCTTTGAGGAGGTAAAAATGGCTAATCTTAAGGGTGCAAAAGTTGCCCTCGTTATCGCACCATCGGATTTTCGGGACGAAGAGCTGTTTGTACCAAAAGAGCTCCTCGAGGATGCAGGTGCCAAGACCGTTATAGCTTCAACGAAAATGGGCGAAGCCAAAGGAATGCTTGGCGGCAAAGTGGAAGTTGAACAAGAGATCGCAAATCTCCAGAGCGAAGAGCTAGACGCTCTAATCGTTGTAGGCGGCATGGGCTCGCCTGAATTCTTGTGGAATGAGAAGAAGCTCTTCGATTTGCTGGATAAATTGAGCAAAGAGGGCAAAGTCATAGGCGCGATCTGCTTGTCCGGCGCTGTTCTTGCCAATGCCGGGCTGCTTACAGGCAAAAAAGCTACCGTCTGGGAATGCCCGGAGTCGCTCGAGGCGTTCGAAAAAGGCGAGGCAACCTACGTCAAACAGCCTGTCGTCCAGGACGGCAAGTTCATTACTGCCAATGGTCCCGAGGCTGCCGATGAATTCGGCAAATTGATAATTGCCGAGCTAAGCAAAGTCAAAGTCTAGAAGGGTCGAAGGGCGGGGCCAGGAGCCCCGCCCACAGTTTTAAGGCAAGGAACCAGAAGGAATGGTTCTAACGAGTGGAAGCAATGATCAAAGAGCGTCTCAAAAACATCGTGGAGAAGGCCTTCGAAAAGGCCAGTCAGGACGGCAAAATGGGCGGTTTATCGGATTGCCCGGAACCAATCATTATCGAGCGCCCCAAGCTTCCCGAACACGGAGATCTCGCCTGCGGAGTGGCATTGAAACTGGCCAGACATGCTAAGGCCTCGCCCCTGGCTATCGCCGATACCCTGGCTGATTATATCAAGACTTTGCCGGAGGCACAGAACGGCTGTATCTCGAAGTTCGAAGTGGCGAACCCGGGTTTCATAAACTTTCGACTGGGGAAAAGCTGGCTCGCCGATGTGATCCATGAGGTTCATGTAAGAAAAGCGGACTACGGTCGCGAGTCGGTCGGTGAAAACAAACGTGTCCTCATCGAATACGTCTCAGCCAATCCGACCGGAGGCTTACACATCGGACACGGACGCAATGCCGTTCTCGGAAGCTGCCTTGCCAATCTTTTCGCCTTTGCCGGCTATAAAGTCGAGCAGGAGTTTTACGTCTTGCACGGCTTCTTCGTATTCGTCTTTTTTGCA
>CAZISK010000035.1:0-18799 GCA_964541355.1 uncultured Candidatus Obscuribacterales bacterium | reverse complement strand
CTTGCTCAATCTCAGCCGAAGAATCAGCGAAGCTGGAGTCATAAAAGTTCAGGGCGTCTAACAACGTGGCTGATGAGATTTGCGGTTGCGACGAAAAGAGAACTTGTAAACTCAGAGGGTGCATTTTCAGCATCGGCTCATACTCCTCATAGCCCAACTGCCACCGCAGCTCTATTCCACGCACTGGCCTTAACCTAAACGAAAAGTACTCCTACGTAGCAAACGCTCAAGGGATCAAGTTTCCAGTCTGGCTGGCAATTCCGCTTCAAATGCATTTTCGTCAACCGAAATTTTGGGCAACTTATGTTTGGGGACTAATACGTGAGACAAAAGTTTGGCCGGTAGTTACACCTTCGCTGTCACCGAGCAAACATCCGTGTCGGCGCACCAATAGATGACAGTATAGCCACAGTACATTTCGTTCCCGAAGATGCTACCAAACCTGGCCAGGGTCGCTATTCCTCAGAGCTCTTGCCCTTCTTCTCGTCGGCACCCCACTGAAGCAGATATTCTGGATCTTCTTCTTGCTCACTGGGCGGAGGCTTGATTTTCTTCTTCGGCTTTTCTTTGACCACTTTGCCGGTGGCCTCCAGAGAGGCGCTAGCAAAGCCATTTGGAGGAGGAGGGGGCATGTAAACTGGCACCAGTGGTGGTGGCGGTGGGACAAGACCAGCTTTGGAACGTTTTGTGCTTGGAGTGCTGGCCACTATAGTGTGCTTTTCGACTTTCGGTCTTGCCGGTTCTCTGGCAATCTTGACGGGGTCCGGAGTTATCTCAACAGGTTTGATTACAAGGGCCGGTTTTACCTTCACTACGCGAGGTTTGGCTCTGGCCACGACAGTCGTCGCTGTCCTGACGGTCTTCTTGATCTTGTCGTCGGGCTTGATTTTGCCGTCGTCCTTGATAGGATTTACGACTTTCGGAGGGGGAGGCGTTGCGACTGCGACCTTCACCTGTGGTGTTGCCTTCATAAATCCGTTGCGCCATCTGGTGATATTAGCCATAGTATTAGTTACTGAGTTCTTGCCTACGCCGCGCAGGCGATAGCATTCCCAGGTTGCAGCCACATTGGCGATTGCACCTTCCGCCGTGCGGTGACTGGCCTGATCCATCATCCACTTAACCATCGCCTGTTGAGCGATTGGTGAGCCTGGGCTGGTCTTGAGCGCTTGTTGAATCTGGACGAATGCATCACCGTCCATTTTTCTGCGCTTCAAGAGCTCGGCGTACTTGACGCGAGCCATAACGGAGTTAGGCTTCTGCTCGACGGCCTTCTTCAAAAACTTCTCAGCGGTATGGAACTGTCCGTCTTCCAGCGAGATTGAACCGACTTCGTAGCAAAGATCGGCGACAAACGATGAGTCTTTGCCATACTCGTTCTCAGCAGCTGTGATCGCTTGCATGTACAAATTGCGCGACTCTTCGAATGAGCCTTCCAGATACTTCTGAAAAGCAAGCAATCTTAATTCGCGCGGATCGTACTGAGATGGGTTGGCTGTTGGGAAGCCGCCGGCTTTAGCCGGGGCTGAGAAAAGGCACAGAGCTAAGGTGGTGAGGGCGACTAGAGCTGAGACTCTCATAGGGCGAAGATCCCGAACTCGCCTCTGTATTATTTTCATCTTATTTATTTTACGGTTTCTTGAACCAATGTACAGGGGAAAAAGGCTAGATCTCTTCTAAACCCTTATTTCTTGCTAGAATTTTCACCTGCTCCTCAGTTCCAGTCCCAGCCATGCTGGTCGAACGGAGCACTTTTTACTGTTACTGATAAAAGCGATCCAGATGGATGGGTGAGGAAGTTTATGCGTCGCGGAAGGCAGAAAGGCAAAGGCCAGCAACATCAGAGACCAGCCCCCATAACACGTGATCGAGAGCCTGTCTCGTCGGCACGCATTTACATGCATCACGGCATAGACATCAACACCAACCTTGGCGAAGGGTATGGTCATTGGAAGGTCGAAGGCGAGGCTGAAATCCTTCCTTACGTGACTTCGGCGAATATCGCATGTGGCGCCCATGCCGGCGACCCTGTTCATATGGAAGAGGCGCTCGAGATGGTGCGCTATTACGGACTGGCGCTGGGGGCACATATCGGTTACCCAGACATTCAAGGCTTTGGAAGACGGGAGCTGCATCTCTCCTCCTCCGAACTCCGGGCTACCGTTCTCTTCCAGCTGGGTGCTCTTAGCGGCATGGCCCGCACCTTCGGATTCGAAATCACCCAAGTCAGACCACATGGTTATCTCTACAGGCAGATGTCCCATGATGTGAGAGTTGCAACCATAGTCGCAAAGGCAATCGCGGAGTTCGATCCGTGGCTGGTTCTAATCGGTCCTGCCAGCAATCCACTTCTCCAGTCAGGAGAGCGAGCCGGCATTAGAGTTGCTCCGGAAGCCTGGGTTGATAGGGTTTATGACGCGGACGGCAACCTCCTGCCTCATACTCATAGCCGAGCAATCCTCAAGAACACCCACGAGATTCTCAGGCAGGCTTCCAATCTGATTTACAAAAACCACGTTGTTGCTGTCGATGGAACAATCGTCAACCTCGATTTCCAGACAATTCACCTTCATGCCAGCGTGCCGGATTGTCACTTCATCGCAGAAGAGATTCGCCGCATGATTCCGCATGCCTGCGCCCTTACCTCTGAGCCATTCTCGGTCGAGCAAGAAGATGGCGAGCCGGAGCTTGCCTTCAGCTAGCACTGAGGCGCGAGGTCTCGAAGACGCGAAGCCACGCGTGGCCTTCTATTCGTTCGAGAATGAATGCAGAACGAATCTCGCTGCAAAGCCAACTGAAGCGCTCGATTCCTGGCGTCTAGTTCGACATCTAAGGTAGGCGCTTGGATACGGGGACGATCTCGTCGTACCAGCTTCCGTAATATTCAGGATAGTCTTCGCCTGTTGTGGAGGTCACCGTTTTTTCGAGCGCTCGGCGAATAGCTCTTCGTCCTCCGCTCCTGTAGCGCCTGAGCCACTCAAGCTCTTTCGGGTCAACTTTGACTCCCGCGTTCATGAGCTCTTTGACTATCAGGATTTCATGGACGATAGCTTCCGTCTCTTCTTCCAGGCAGCGATCTACGAATTCCTGTCGTCCCGTCTCACCAGGGACGGGATCGATTGTCGGTCTTATGACCGCGTGTACGAACTCATGCGCGATGCTAATCAGCTTGTAGTTACGGGGACACCATTTGCCTATATATATGGTGCGCTTTTTGCGGTCGTAATAGGCCCGACAGGGTCCATTAACCAAGCGAATTTTGACACCATCCTCACGAATACGTTGAATGTCGGCGACGAGCGTGGGGCACTTGCTTGCCGTCTCGACGAACTTCTTGCCAAACTGTCTTTTTAGTCGTTTTACTGCGTCACTCATATTTAATGTTAAATTCCTCGCTCGTTGGCGGGGCTAATATTAATTCTATCCTATTTTTGGCGACTTAGGAAGTGCCGAAAAGGTTCAATTAACGGACGATATCGAGCGCTGCCAAGTGCGTGAAACCTTTTCGGTATGCATAAAAAGTTTTTCATCTGGAATCTTGACAGCCTGTGTGGCTTTTCGCCCCAAGGATTTTGAGTCCTGGACCCCTTATGAAACGACATATCCGTTGCACCTCAAGAAAACCCTGCTCTCGATGTGGCGCAGATGCTGGTTACCGGAGTGCTAGAGAAATCCTTGTAAGGTATTCCTGGATCGGCCAAGGGGTAGCCCATATGTCATTATAGAAAATGTGCCGTAGGCCGCCTTGTTTGAGTCCGGACGCAGGCGATTGAAAAGCGATATGGTATCCCCTGTATGACCTCATTTGCCGCCAGTGATGGCCCCACCGATAGTCTTATGGAAGAGATTGTTCTTACGCAACTTCGGCTGCCCTTAGTAATCCTCGATCGGTCCAGCGGTGTGGTCATCAAAGCCAACCACGCTTTTAGGACCGCCTTCCAGGTTGCTGAATTCTTGCCTGCCACCCCAATCACCGAATTGATTTCGTCCAAGGAGATGGAGTCGCTCCTGGCGCAGGTCCAACTCGACAACGGCAAAAGCTCCCATTCAGTGGTCATCGGCTTTGAAGGGAGTACATATGAGACGATCGCTTCATCCCTCGATGATGAGTCAGGCCAGCATGTTTGTGTTATTTTTTCCCCTCGTGCCAGAGGCAGTCATGAAATGGCTCGGGCCATAGTCGGAGCGGACGCATCGCAGAGCCTGTACGAGGCTTCGTCTCAGGCGATCGACCATTTAGGCAGGCAGCTGAATTTCGAGCGCACGGTGCGCCAGATCGTCACTAAGCTCTATAGCTCTTTAGACAAAGATGCGATTGCCCAGGGATTGGTCGACAACCTGGGAAGAGCGCTGAAATGCCAGCGCTGTCTGGTCATAATTGAAAGCTCATCGGCACTGCCGGTGGTGACTTATGAATACGCAGAGGCGGATATCTCGCCGCTCGGATTGGGGCGTACGGCTAAGTTCCCCGCGAGCGTGTTCGAGCGCGTGTTGCAAGGACTGGTCGCGGTCCCCGATGTTACCAATTTGCGCACGGTACAGGGCGTCATGCTTGAAGACGTCAACGATCTATTGGATAACAGCGTCAGCAGCATGGCTGGGGCTCCGATGGTTCATCGAGGCGCGGTACACGGCGTCATTGTCGCGCTCAATCTGAGCAGCATCCGCAAGTGGGATGTCCAGGACCTTGATCTTCTGCAAATCTGCGCGCATCACGCCGCTATCTCGCTGGAGCACTGTCAGCGCATGCAGCGTATCAAGGATCAACTTTTCAACGTCAATGTCTGGAGCAATTTGACGCAGCAACTTACGTCTACACTGGAGCTGGTCTCCCACTCCCAGTCTCGACCTACCGAGAAGCAGAGTCGAACGACCGAGCCTGTAGGAGAGATGCCGGCGCTATCGTCTCGCGAGCTCGAGGTGCTGAAGCTTATAGCAAGCGGGCTGGCGAATAAGGAGATCGCCAATCAGCTTTTTCTGACCGAGTCGACCGTTGAGCTGCATGCTTCCAGGATCAGGAAAAAACTGAAATTACGGAGTCGAACCGCTCTGGTCAAATACGCCTGCGATCACGATATTGTTTGATTGACTAAAGTCTCGCTCTGGTTTTTATCTCGAGATAAGTATCGACCAGTTTATCGGAAAGTTCTTGAGGCGGGCAATCGAGCACGAGGCAGCCACGCCTTTGCAAAACCGAAAGGGCCAGTTCGCGTTGTTCGAGCAGGTCGGTTGCCACCGCTCTGCGATAGAGTCCAAGCATGGTGTCATCGTTGGATTGATTGTCGGTAGGTGTGGTCGGCTTCGCCATCGTGAGAATCTGTCTGTCCTTCAACGTCACGCAAAATGGAAGATGTCTGCTCGACAGGCTGGCTAAGCCCGCAAGTAGCGCTTGCGAACCGGTCGGATCGGTCAGGTCGGTCAAAATGACGATCAACGATCGTCCCTTCTGCGCCGTGGCGAAATACGACAACATGCCGACGTAGTCCGGCTCTACCATGCGCGGCTCGAGACTGAAGGTGTTTTCGAGAATGCTCTTCATGTACGCTTTGCCGCGTCGGGGCGGCAGGTACATGAGCGGCTTATCCGCAAATGCGCCGATGCCGACTTGATCGTTATGGCTCAGTCCAGTCAATGCCAGACAGAGAGCTGCGTTCAAGGCATGGTCAAAGCGGCTCATACCTTCCAGATCCGATACCATCATTCGTCCGCCATCAAGTAGGATGAGCAGGCGTTGCTCTTGCTCGGCTTCATACGTCCGTACTACGGGACGATCTCTGCGAGCGGTTGCTTTCCAGTCGATAGCCTTGGTATCGTCGCCTACCGTATACTCGCGCAATGAGGCGAAATCAGTCCCTTGTCCTCGTTTTCGCTGATGGAGCTCACCCAGCTCAGTTGATTGAGCGAGTTTGATCGACAGATCGTAGAGGGCTTTCAGATCGCTGAAGACTTTTACTTCTATCGGGCATTTAGCGGTCGATTGTCGCCAGAACAGGCCCAATCGACTCAGATAGCGGATGGTCAGATTGCCGAAGTTATAGACTCCGCGCCGTCGTGGTGTGAGCTTGTATTCCAGCGTGCTCATGGCCTGGGCCGGCAGCGAGAATTCAAAGAGCTGAGTGTCCGACTCGATGCGCTGGGGATAGTCGTCCTTCACCATCATCTTCAATAGCGATGCACCGGAATTGGTGACACTGATCATTACCGAGTTGCTTCGCCCGATTGAAAGCCTATCGGCTACCGTGCGTACTGCGGTTACCAACAAGGGGCGTTGAGTCAGTTGGAAATCGATTACCACGAGAACGATAAGGCAGATATCGTAGATCAACCCTGCTTTGGCAAGCGCTGGATAAATGCCCGACAGAGCAAATGGTATCAATCCCAGTGTCAGTAGAATATAGAGTTTTCTCGAGGCTACCATTAGGGTCACCGTGGCACAGGCACCTGTCTCATCAAGTTGTTGATGATCTGACTGACGGTCACTCCATCGAGCTCCGCTTCGGGAGTCAAGATGAATCGATGCCGCAGCACCGGCTCTGCCACGAATTTTATGTTGTCGGGGGTGACAAAGTCTTTCCCCTCAATCGCTGCGTGCGCCTTAGCCGCTGCCAGCCAGGCCAGCGATGCGCGCGGACTGGCTCCCAGTTGCAGATCCGAAAGCGAGCGCGACTTCATCGTCAGGCTGGAAAGATAGTCGATGATTGAATCTTCTACCTTGACGTTTTTCAGCTGCTTCCGGCATTCGACAATCTCTTGCGCCGTGGTCACCGGATCGATCGAAGGCGTATGCCGATCGTACTTGCCGTCCTGCCAATTGCGCAGCATCTGTTTTTCGGCATCGCCTTGAGGGTAGCCGATCACAATCTTGAGCATGAAGCGGTCGAGCTGGGCTTCCGGCAAGGGATAGGTTCCCTCGAATTCGATAGGGTTCTGAGTGGCAACTACCATGAAGAGCTCCGGCAGCGCTTCCGTCTTGCCTTCCAGGCTGATCTGTCGCTCTTCCATCGCCTCTAGAAGCGCTGATTGTGTCTTGGGCGGGGTGCGATTGATCTCGTCGGCCAGCAACAAGCTGGTAAAAATCGGACCGCGTTTCAACGCGAATGTCTTAGTCGTCAGATCGTAGATGCTGGTGCCCAGGATGTCCGAAGGCAGCATATCCGGCGTAAGCTGAATGCGACCGTAGTCTGTGCCGATGATCCGTGCCATCGTCTTCACCATGAGAGTCTTGGCGGTGCCGGGAACGCCTTCAAGGAGCACGTGTCCATCGGCCAAAATCGCTATCAACACCTGATCGATGACCAGCTCCTGACCCACGATTACTTGATTGAGCTTTTCTCTCAATCGTCCGAAAACGCTGATGATCTGCTCGATTGCGCGGGACTCCAGCTTCAATTGTTCTTGCATTATTGTCTCCGGTTTCAGGACTTGTACCTTGTGGCGCTTGACGAGCCCTGGCTTGCCTCAGTGATTTTATCGCAGGTGACTATCATCGTTTTTAACTCCGTGTCTGATACCTCTCTTCTGGATAAAAACTCTTCATACTGTTTCAGCAAAGCATCCAGATCGTATTGATTGTTGAACTTTGACATTTGCCAGGCTTCTTTCAGTCTTTCTGTCGGTTCGTGCGGCGATACAGCCAGCGCTCGGCAAAGCCTGTTCTTAAATGCATGGAAAAGGATCTCGAGGACCGCCGCGTTGGCCCGCGCCCGTCGGTAGGCGTTGGAAAGCCCGTAAATGAACTCCAGGTTGGAGATCTGTCTTCTCGTGTCGACTGTCAGAGGCATGCCGAACCGCTGCAGCTCGCTCAAGAATGCGATAAGCAATATGAGCCCGATCTGGGCTACCGCAAGACCGGCCGGTCCGCCAGCGAGATAGGCAAAGACATTAGTTCCGCCTGTGAATCCGTGTGCGTATTCATCAAAATAGATGGTACCGCTTGTGGTGCTGAACCAGTTGGCCATCATTTGAAAATTTCCCCAGTACTCTTTCTTGGCTACAGTTTTATTAGCAAGCATCGATGGACATGTGCCGAATAAGACTCGACCTTTTCCGTAGTTGATCGCAGTCAAGAAACTGCCCGACGTGTCGGCGGCGATCGGCGTGCCACCCTTGACTCTCACGTTCGACGATAATCTCAGCGTGTCTACATAGGCAAGCTCCGCAATCCCCGGCAGCGGTTCGATATCCTGGTCGACAGGCTTTTTCATGGTTTTATTGACGACGTTGACTGTGACTCCCAGCTTGTTGGCCAGATAGCTCGTCAGGTCAAAAGTCAGATCGTCGATGTAGACAAGCTGGTTACCTTTTTTCACCCAGGCGAGTATCTGGTCGATTTGAAAGGGAGCCAATGACTCCGTAGGTGCAATCAGGACCAGCATGCCTTCCTTGGAATCGAGATAACGATAAGGGCTCTGCCAGGCGATTACCTTCTCGCCCGCGGACTCGGCCAGTTGATAGAGCGCCATCAATCCTGTCGCTTTATCGTTGTAGGTGGAGGCCAGTTGGCGGCCTTCCGGAACGTACTTCTTGAGCTCGTCATCGAAAGCTGAGCCTGTATAAACCATTACTGCGCTGACCAGGAGCAGTATGCCAATCTGCCACCACATACGGTTCAAGCCAGGCGCAGGTGTGGTGGTCGATGAGGTCGGCGTGATATCAGCATTTCCGTCATCGGAGGGGAGAGGCTTCAGTTCGTTCACGAATCAGCCTCCGCTTTCTCTTGCCAAATCTTTGTTTCTGATTCTAGAGTGGTGAACAGCCGCTGGCAGTATATAAAATCGTCTTCGCTTGCCTCGTGGTCGCCGAACCACATAATCTCGACCATATCGGACAGCCGTCGAAATCCTCGTTGTAGACCTTCTTTTCCAGAAAGCGCGTACCAATATTCGTAATTGGAACGTGTCGGTGAAAATGGCAAAATCTTACTTTCGTCCAGTCGATAAATAATGCTGAGATAGAGCGCTCGGCAGGCTTCGCCGAAATTCTTCTGTTGTGCCATCGTTGCCGCTCTCTCCTGCCAGCCATTGCTGTCGAGCATCTCCTCGAGCGAGAGCGCGCCACGTTTTGCCAACTGCGCTTGTTCCTTCAGCAGTTTCATCTTCGAGAATGTAACGAACAACACAGCGGCCAAGCAGATGACGCCGACCACGACAATGACGATTTGCATGAGGTTGCCAACTGCGCTGGTATCGGCGGAGCCCGGCAGAATAATGCGAAACTGGCGCAAGAAATCGGCTATTGCTCTCAATATGTAGCTCGACAGCTCTTGAAGTTGCACGAGAAAGTCGGGCGGGTCCTTATATTGAAACTCCCCTGCCAGCTTTTCGAGTTGTGGTTTTACATCTTTGTAGTCCATTCAACGAAGATCCAGCAAGGGTGGCTGCTTGAGCTTGAGATTGGCGAGAGCCTCAGTCAGGTCGATGCCCTCGAAGCGAAGCCTGAGGTCGTAGTAGTAGAATCCAAACGCCAGACAATAAATCGGCTGAGTTATCATCTCGATCAGAGTTTCCCACACCGAAAGGAACAACTGCCAGTGTAGCGGAATGTTGACGGCATGGGAAAGGTTGGCGGCATGGGAAAGGTTGTCGCCTGTCCGGAAGGCATCGAGGGCGCCCGCAACAGAAACTGGAATCCATAACGGTGTGGCGAGGAGGTTAATCGATAGACCTATAGCGATTCCGCAAGCCATCGTTCTGAGGAAGGTCTTGCTTGCCATGCTGAAACCTCTGGATAGATAAGCGGAAACGGCAGACTTTTCGCAGGCTAATGCCGAAAAGGATAGAAACAGGGCGAAGATCAAGAAAGCGATCGAGATGAAGAAGCCCACTACTCCCAGAAACATGGCTAACAGGGCAGGAAGGATAACCACCTTCATGAATACAGTGGCGGCCAAAATCTCCAGAACCCAGAGCGTGGAGATCGCGCCCAGCGTGAGCAGCCAAATCGCAAAGATACCGAGTATGTGCCATTTTCGCTTCCCGATGTCGAGGGAAGACTGCTGAAGAGAGCTTGCAAAGCCGGTAGCAAGGCGGACAAAGGAGAGTTGCTTGATCAAGAGCCACCATTTTCCGACTAAAATCACGGCTATAGCAAGGGCGATGCCCAGATATCCGGTCAGAGGGTCCTTTTCAAGCAAAGGCGCGAAGAGCTGGTAAATTATACGTCCAGCCAGGACGACAGCAGTGGGTAGGATGAGAAGCGGCGCCCAGTGAACCATATTGCGCCGATAGACCCGAATTGCCCGACCGATCAGGTCGCCGGTCGTTTGAGGGCTGATTAAGAGTTCGTCCGGCAAGGCTGTGTCTCCGATTGCCATAATTTTATCTCTTTCCTGCGCTCACCACAGGTGCGCCAATAGGAGATCTCAGTCTGATATTGTTGCGAAAAGGCAATATGACGGAACCTGCCATTCTGACCTGGATTGCTTTCTTGAGTATCTGTAAACTTAGGGTCTGTTTTTCACGAACTGTTAGTGGTGAAGGCAGTATTGGTATGAAAATGAGAGATACTAGGATCTTATTTGGTCTTATGTCGGCGTTTGACTGATTTGTCGAAGTGTAGGTAATGGCCAGTCCTCTGGTGCAAAAGTTAACCGGGGTTCGGGATCTCAAAAGGATTCTGGAGACGACCGTGCGAGAGCTCGGCGATACATTTAATGCTGACGCCTGTCAGGTGATGCTGTCCAATCCACTTGACCCGAATGTCACCTCGATTTGTGAATTTCGCGCCTCACCGGAAGCCACCGAAATCGGTGATATGTGCGTCACCGTGCCATTGGTCCTGCAAGGCAGAACGTTCGGTTCGGTAAGTGTCAGTCGCGATCAGCAGCTCTCACCGGATGAGCTCAATGCTCTGCGCGTTTTGTTGGGAGAGCTGGGCGACATCATCCGGCTGGCGCAGATTAATGACATAGTTCAGCGTGATACTTTTCGCGAGACCTTTCTTGTCGAGATTGGCAACGTCATGGCCTACTCGATGGGAATCGGCGATGCCCTCTTCCTGGTAGTCAATATTCTTGGCAAGGCATTGCAGGCGAGCCGCTGCCTATTTATCTGTACAGACGACAATCAGGCAGGCTGGAAGTGTTATGAATTCTGGCAGCAGGACAAGGTAAAGAGCTGTCAGGAGTTTTACTGGCCGGCGACCGACTCCCCACTTATCGCGCAGGTTTTGCTTTCCAGAACACCGCTCAAAGTTTTTGAAGGTCAGGAGAATTCCTACGTTTCGCCGGTTCAGGAAGAGCTTCAGTTTGTCGGCGTCAAGTCGCTGCTCGGCGTGGCATTGCGAAGCGAAAAAGGAACACATGGTTGCGTAATTCTTCAACAATGCGATTACAGAAGAGCCTGGACCCGCAGTGAAACTGATATGGTGCAAAACGTAGCAGACAAGGTCGCGGAAGCGCTCTTGAAGCTGCCTGCCGAGAAGTTGGCTCGGGAGCCTATCATGCAGCTTCACCAGCGAATTGTCTCGGCTCCTACTGCGGAGCAAAGTCTCTCCGACGTCCAACTGCGCCATGCCTTGAAAAATGCGCTCGGGCAGCAGGCCATACCTTCGGCTCGCAAGAGCTCGGCGCCCCTGCCACCACCGCCACCGCCACCGCCGCCAAAACCGACTCCGCCTGTTCCGGCAACGGTCGAGAGCTCCGGCGCCTGGGCCGCACCTCAACCTGCCACAATGAAATCGGCGCCGGAAGTTGCTGTGCCGCCGCCAACCTCCCCCAGCTTGGAAACCAATTTTGGCCCCCAGGAGGTGACTCGCCGCCTGCCTGCAGCGCCGGTCGAGAACTTCGCTCCTTCCGAGGAGGGACCATCTCCGACAATCAAGCCGATAACTCGCACAGGACGAACGCAGGATTCTCTACCGTCGATTCCGCGCCCTCCGGAGTTGCAATCATTCGTTCCGTTGTCCGGACCTGCCCCTAAGCTATCAGTAGAAATCGACCTCAAGTCTGTTCCTCCACCAGAGCAAGATCCTTATGCGGGCCTTGACTTCGGTGATGTCGGTGGCGAGCCGTCCGGCGCTTCGGAAGCGCCACCGCCTCAAGTGTCCAGCCCTTCGCCTACTCAGGAGAGCAGCACTGTCGTAGCGGCTTCCGTCAATCCGATGGGCGGCTCGACAATCGGGACATCGATCGAGACTGCGGTTGCTTCTATGGTAGAGCCGACCGGACAGACCGCGGCTCCGACCGCTCAAGTTGCTTCCTCGATTGCGACACCGACAGCGGAGGCTCATCCGCCTGAGACTATCGCATATCCGTCCGAGACTGTCGTTCCGCCTCCAACTCAGGCTCCGGCGGAGTCAGGCGAAAAAAATTGGGGCGACCTGGACATGATCCCGACGCCGAAATCGGGGGCAACAGTTTATCCTCCACCGGCATGGGCAGGCGCCCTTGATTCGATACCGACCCCGACCTCCGCGCCCTCCAGCGGCGGCGGTTTGAGAGGGTCCATGCTGGGCAAAGCCAAAGCGACAAATGCGCCCAGCCCCTTGATGTCATCTTTCAGGAAGGGTAGAGGGCAGCCGGACGCGGCTCCGGCGCCGGCGACCGGCACCGCCGCTGCTACCACTGCCGAGGCGCCGCCTCCAATGGATGACGAGACGGCGAAGAAGAAGATCGAGCAGATAATGAACAGCTCGTCGAACGAAACGTCGGATTACATCTTCCAGACGCCCGGACTTGATACGCGATTGCTGGGAAGAATCGATGGCTGGGTTACTCAGATCGAGCAAAAAGATCGATACAAGAACGGGCATGCCCGGCAGGTCGCGCAGTATGCCGTCGCCATCGCCGAAGAGCTTGGAATGAAAGGGCAGGATCTGGCTACGATTCGGCAGGCGGCACTGGTGCATGATCTTGGCAAGTTGGGTATTGCCCAACAGATTTTGCAGAAGCCAGATGATTCGCTTGAAGATGAGCAGTTTGTATTGAAGATGGGCCACGCGGTTGCGGGTGCGCAGCTGCTTGAATCCTTCCCTGATCTCAAACATCTGGCTCCAATCGTGATTGCGCATCATGAAGAGTACGACGGAGAAGGCTTCCCTCAGGGTTTGAAGGGCGATGAGATCCCGGTCGCGGCCAGAATTTTGAGTGTTGCAAACAGCTATCACGAGCTTGTAGCCAACAAAGTTTACGCCCAGGGTATAAATCCCGAAGAGGCGCAGCAGCAGATGGTTGCCGGCGCAGGAAGTCAATACGATCCAACTCTTGTCGAGGCTTTGATTCAGGCGATCAAGTCAGGCAAAGTGCCGGCCGCCTGTTAGTCTGAGCGTGTGTTTCTGGAAAAGAAAACCGGATGTTTGAGCACATCCGGTTCGCTGATCCAATAGCGTGGTTATGATTTAGATGAGGTCGCTCACGTCCATACCTTTCAAGCTCAAGCTGATCTTGTGCTCTTTGGGCGCGAACTTCTTGATGAGCGCTTTCACTTCTTGACCGACCTGGACAATCTCTTCCGGCTTGACGTTCGGTTGTTCCGACATCTCTACCGTAGGCAGAAGGGCATCCACTCCAGGATAGATCTGAACAAATGCGCCGAAGGATTGGATCTTTCTGACGGTACCGCTGATCACCTGTCCTTCTTCGAACTTGTCTTCGATCTCTTGCCATGGGTCTGGCTGCATCTGCTTGAGACTGAGACTGATGTGGCCCTTGTCCTGGTCTACTTTCAAAACCTTGGTGGTGACGATCTGTCCAACCTTCAATACATCCGAAGGATGAGAGACGCGTTCCCACGAAATTTCGGAGATAGGCAACAGACCATCCAGACCGCCGAGGTCGATGAATGCGCCGAAGTCCGCGATGCGGACGACTTCGCCGGATACAATCTGTCCGGCTTCCAGCGTATTCAAGATCTTCTCGCGTTGCGCTGCTTTCTCTTCCTGGACTGCCAGTCTCTGGCTCAGGATGAGCTTGTTGCGCTTGGTATCTGTTTCCAAGATCTTCATCGGTATTTCCATGCCGATGAGCTCTTCTGGTGTAGTACCCTTCACGCGTAGTTGGCTGGCCGGAACAAAGCCGCGCAGACCATAAACATCTACGACTACGCCGCCTTTGACAACGGCAGAAATCTTGGCGCGAATGGTTTCGTCGTTCTTCTTCTGCTCTTCCAGCTTTACCCAGCCGCGGGCTTGTGCAACACGCTTGAGCGAGAGCGTGAGCTGGCCATATTCATTTTCTTCACGGAGAATGTAAAACTCGTATCGGTCACCAACCTTGACGACATCGTCAATGTGCTCCATCGGCATGTTGGAGACTTCCTTGAGCGGCACAAAGCCTTCCGACTTGGCTCCCACATCGACAAGTACACCGTCACGCTCGATGCGAACGATATCACCGGTCACGATGTCCCCCTGCTCATATCTGAGAGAGAGAGTCTCTTCGAGGAGTTTTTCGAACTCTTCTCTAAGAGGGTTTTGCTCTACCTTTTGATCCGACACTGAGTTTGCTTCTCCTTTGACCTTTAAACTTTGTGGCATTGTGTGGTCGATCCTCTGGACACGTTTGTTCCTCAAACTATTCGTCACATAGACGATAGTTTTGCCGCCGGCAATGGCCAGTTAAGGCACATGACCGTAGAGATGGGCCGAAAGATCCACCATATCACGGCGAAAGAACAAATATAGAATAAGACCTGGTGGGACTTCAAGAGATGTCCTTAAGGATTTTGACACGCTTTTCTGTTCACAAAACGAGTTCAAACGGAAGCCAGGCTAGACCCAGCCTCAACCACGGTGGATTGATGGTTGGCAGGAACCGCCCTTTGCATATGAAAGTGTGCATATTCTCATCTTTGTCGGATATTGCTTATATGCCCGGTCGGCATCTGATGTGCCCGTTTTGATGCGGTTCTGACAAAATATGAACCGTTAAGAGCTTCGTCACGATTTTGGAAGCCGGCTATATATGTCTGCTGTCTGATGGATCTCGATTCGACAAAGGAAGTCGACCGTCTGTATGTCCTTGTCTTGTGAGGTTTTTCATAATGGCTGTCAAAGATCACAGTCTGATTATAATTGCGTTACCCGCCTGCTCAAGGGCTTTTTGTAAACGACCTGTAACCATTCACTTCCTACTTGACTCGAGGCAATCCAGATGAAAGTCAGAAATATAGCTGCATTAGCCGCATTCGCGCTTAGCCTTCCACTCGCTTTTCAAGCAACTTGCCTGGCCCAGGAATCCAACCTGACGCCTATCAACGGGCAGACTCAGACCGATACGCAATCCAACATCGATTCGGCCAAAGAGCGCCTCGAGAAGGCGAAGGTCAGACTTGAGATTGCTCAAAAGCAAGTCAATGCCGCCAAAGCCAGGCTGAAGGCTGCCGACGCCGAGTTCAAGGCTGCCAAGGCCAACCATGATGCTCGTAATCTCGAACACCAGGCCAAGAAGCTCTCGGATGCTTCGGGTTTGCCCGAGATTTCGGAGGGGCAGATCGAGCAAAATCGCACTAAATCGCTTGCCCTTAAAGAAGTAGAGCCGGCAAAGGAAGCCGCTCCGGGTCAACCTGTCGATCTGTCCAAAACGAGATTGCAGCAGGTCGATTTCAACGCTCAACCGGAAGGCGAAACCCCGGCTCCAGCGCCCTCGCCTGAGTCTACGCTTCCCACACCGGACAAGCAAGCAGCTTTGCTCGAGAGTGGATTTCGTGCAGTGACACCACGAGTGGCGGCAACCTCGACTGAGCAACCACCTATTGTTCCCTAAACCACAATATATTGTGATATCGTCCATGGTGCCTGTCGTAAAACGACAGGCACTTTGTTTAGTTGATCGGTCATTCCGCTGTCTGGAGACTGACTGAACAAGCCGAGCGACACGGTACGCGTGCTGGTTTGCGCCACTCCAACTCCGAAGAAAGTGGTCGATTCAAACAGCGATATTACTTCCGCTGATAAAACTCGCGTTCGAATACCGCCAATGGGATGGTCTCTTTTTATTGGGTTCACCAACGCTGGTCAAACAGCGATTTTTTCGAGGCGGCTTCTGATGATCGACGGATGCGCTTGCAATCAGGCAGAAGAAAACCGGCGCATAAAAGTGCGCGTCAAGCCGACCAGTACTCTAGAGAAGCGCTACTCGCTCTTCAGTTTCGCCATGGCGTTTTTTGCGGCCTCTTGCTCTGCTTCTTTCTTGGTAGCACCAGATCCGGTGGCGATTGCTTCGCCAGAGATGCTGACCGCTATCGAGAAAGTAGGTGCATGAGGCGGACCTTCAGTGCTTAAAACTGTGTAAGCCGGCAGTCCTTGTGCGCGACCTTGTGTGTATTCCTGCAGTTGTGCTTTGAAATTCTGTTTAACTTCGTCGCGATCGATTTCGGTTGCATGACTGCCGAACAGGCGCACAATCACGTTTTGAACGTGAAACAGCCCCTGGTCCTGGTAGATTGCCCCAAGCATCGCTTCCAGTGCATGGGCCATTATCGACGGACGCATCTGGACCTGACGGCCGAGCAGAATGTATCTGTCCAGACCCATGGTTCTGGCAATCTCACCAAGCACCTTGTCGCTGACAAGCACTGCTCGGATCTCGGTCAGCTGGCCTTCGTCGTACTCAGGAAAGCGATCAATTAGATACTCGCTGACTACGAACTTGAGAACGGCGTCGCCGAAGAACTCCAGCCTTTCGTAGTCGTTGCATCCTGGGTGTTCTGCGGCGTAGGAGCTATGCGTCAAAGCTTCATTTATCAGCACCATCCGTCCGCAACTTACGCCGAGCTTGCTCAATAGATCGTCGAGATCTTTAAGTCGCTTTGCGCTCAACGTTTGAATCTGCGTACTTTCACCAGGCAGGACGCAGGTTGCTACCGTACTCAAAGAAATACCGTTCTTCAATTTCAGATTCCCACTTTAGAACTCACATCTATCCTGCAATGTACAACGCTCTGGCCGCTTTGCACCCCTTTGTAAAACAATATTTCTAGAGGATCTTCACTAAAAAGTATGAATCGTGAAACCAGGATTAAAGCTAATTTTCAATAATCTTGCTGTGTCTGATTTTCTAGACTTCACGCATGAGTACCGGGACTTTCGAGGGGGGTATGCGGTTTCGATTCACATCGTCTGCAATATCAGTTGAGATTCGAAGAGCGATCCTTACGTGCCTATCATTTAGTCCTGGTGCCCGTTTGTAGCTATCCTGCTATCCTAGCAATTGATTCTGAGTGTCCCGCCTCTTGATAATATGGCGTTTTGAGCGATGAACGGCACAGAATCTAG
Organism: uncultured Candidatus Obscuribacterales bacterium; assembly: GCA_964541355.1. Taxonomy (GTDB): domain Bacteria; phylum Cyanobacteriota; class Vampirovibrionia; order Obscuribacterales; family Obscuribacteraceae; genus JADYXR01. Next base: position 1,588 of record CAZISK010000035.1, on the reverse strand, counting down.
TTACAATGATCCCGTGAAGGGACGGCTTCGGATGGTGTTTTCAGGAATTCTATGTACGAGCTTCAGCTGACGCAAATAATTATTTTCGTGGTGGCCGGCTTTGCCTTGCCAGCGCTTGGAATGATACTTCTGGCCTGGGTTCTGCAGTTGCTACTTGGTTATCACAGTCCCAACCCGATGAAGAATCAGCCTTATGAATGCGGTATGAAACCGATTCAAGAAGCGATCGTTCAGTTTGATATTCGGTACTATCTCTACGCCCTCCTTTTTATACTGTTCGACATCGAAATCATATTCATCATCCCCTGGGCTCTGGCGACGGACAATTTGAAAAACATCGTCTCCGGTGATTCGCTGTTCCTGGGACCGATCGAGATGGCCATCTTTCTCTTGGTACTCGCCGTCGGACTGGCCTACGCCTGGAAAAAAGGCGCGCTTGAGTGGGAGTAACGCATTATGTCTGAAGAAAAAACACCAGTAACATCATCAATCTCGTTGCCTGTCCCTGAGGAGCTCAGAGACACGGTCACCTTGACCAACATCGATGCCCTCACGCAGGCGCTCTCCAACTTCATCTCGCCGATCGCCAATCTGGCTCGTTCCAACTCTGTCTGGCCGCTGACCTTCGGCACCTCCTGCTGCGCTATCGAAATGATGAGTGTCGGCATGTCGAAATTCGATATCTCCCGCTTTGGATCCGAAGTGTTTAGAGCGACGCCGAGACAGGCCGACATGATCATCACTGCTGGCACGGTGACGAGAAAAATGGCACCTGCCCTAATTACACTGTACGAGCAGCTGCCTGAGCCCAAGTATGTGATCGCGATGGGCGCCTGTACTGTGACAGGCGGCATGTTCAACGACTCTTATTCAGTAGTTCAGGGCGTCGATCGAATTATTCCGGTCGACGTTTATCTTCCTGGCTGCCCGCCTCGTCCGGAAGCGCTTCTGGACGCATTAATCAAACTGCAGCAAAAGATCAGAACCGAAAACTATGCTGATCGTAAGAGAAAGCTTTACAACCAGAGAGCCATTCGCTATGTCGATTACGACACAGGACTGCCTGTCGAAGATCTGATCGACGAGGTCAAGGACGACACCTCCGAGGCGCTTGGTAGTTAACAACCGAAGGATTGCCAGACATGACTGAAGGACAAGACAAGGCACCACCTAAGCCACCAGAAGTAAAAGCTGCCGCACCGGCACCTCCTCCCGAGCCCAAAAAGCCCGGTGTGTTTGGTCAGTTCCTTTCAGAGCACGGCATATCGAGCGCTGCTCTCGAAGATCACGCCGGTGGCGTCGAAGCGCTGGAGCTGGCGCCAGAGCATCTACAGAAAGCGCTCAAGCTCTTACGCAGCAGCGAAGAAACTCAACTCAATCTTCTATTGACGGTATCAGGCGTCGACTCTAAAGAAACTTTTGATTCTGTTTATCACCTCTGGTCTTACGACAGCCTCAATGAGCTTGTCGTGAAGGTCAGGATCCCCAAGACCGAGGTCAAGGAAGGACAACTACCGATGGTGCTCAGTCTGTCGCGCTTCTGGAAGGCGGCCAACTGGCACGAGCGTGAAACGTATGACCTCGTTGG
>CAZISK010000034.1:0-18831 GCA_964541355.1 uncultured Candidatus Obscuribacterales bacterium | reverse complement strand
GTTCAACAGCTTTAATGAGCGGCGACTTTGTTGCCTGGTTGAAGGCCTCAGATCCAAACTGTTGCGCTTGATGCGTTACTACGAAATGGCCGAGTCCAAGTGAATTAATCAGATCATCACTGCTGTTTGGTTTGCTATGAAAGCTTCCGTCCAGAAAGCCGCTAGTTGCAGCCGACAATGCCGGAGCAACGACGCTCCAGTCATCTTTACTATTATCCTTCGGTTGATTGGGTTGTTCAATATTTAATGACATTTTTGCTTCCCTCTAGTAGCGTGGTGGTCGAGATAATGTTATTGCGTTGACCGTCACATATAGGTAACTTGGGCAAGATACAACCGCCGAACTCCGCTCCGCTAAATGATTTCGTGAGTGTTGTCATTGTCTGACTTTTCAACGCGCTTAGATTGAACATGGACATGAGATCTTCTTCGCCTTCATATTTCTCTCCGTCAATTCCACTTTTCCCAAAAAACTCCGCCGCCTGCTTCGCGGAGGAATGCGAAACAGGCGACAAGTCGCTTACGAGCAATGCTATCTACCTATGGATCGATCGGTTCAACTCCAAATTTCCTCGAAACACTCCGTCGAGGATCTGGTCTCACCGGAGGATTTTTTCTGAGCCGATCAACGGCAGCACTAACATCGATCTTTTTAGTTAGTGGGTGATCGGGGCCGAATGCTTGCTCGAGCTCAAGATATAGACTGAGTACTGCAGCATCATTTTCGGCAGAGGCAGCGCTCTCTGGATCAAGAGTAGCCTGGAGAACAAGGAAAGCATCGACAATCCTTTTCGCTCGAGCCTCCTTCGCAAGCATCTTCTCCGGAGTAGGTTTGAGCGACTCTATCTCTTCTTGAACACGCGCCTTCTCTTTCAACCAGAATTGTGTTTTCTCCGGATCGTTTTCGTTATTCTTCAGGTTGCTGTCGATATCATCTCGATAGCGTTCAAGTTCTTTAATTCGATCGTCATCGCGATTCAAGTCTGGATAAGCAATTCTGCCTATCACGTTGAGCCGCTCGTCCCGGTCCAGCGACTTGATTAGATCTAGTGCGCTATCATCACCTTCGAGGAAAAGCCTGGACGCCGGGTATCCAGCATGAAAACTCTTTTCGGGTCCCTTATCGAATTTGTTGATAAGTCGAATGCAATCTTTGCGAACCTCCGGGTCGAGCTTCTTGTCGAGCGCCATGTGCCAGAGGGTGCGCAGTGCGGACTGCTTACACTCCACGGGGATTGTTCCGACGACCGCCTCCGATTCGAGTACTTGTTTCGCTGTCTGCATTTCACTTCGAGGATCTCTAAGTTCTCCGGTGCCTTTCCACTTACCCATAATCGTACTGGCATAGGGAGTAAGGGGGCAGTTCACCTCTGCGGAAACGAGATTGCCTGAGCGATCAAACTTTTCTGTTACGATGCTGCGGTTGTACAATCGTTGAACAACAATCCCATCATCAGTTTTTGTCTCGAATCCACCGGATCGTGATGGACCAACCGCCAAAACCAGTTGTTCGCAATCAGACTTTACAGCCTTAGGGGTAGTATAACCATTGGCCATAGTCTTCACTTCCTCGAGCGCCAGGAGCCTATCGAAGAGCGAAGCGCCCACTCTGTCGTCCTCGATGATTCTCTTGTAGATCGCAAATCTTTTGGCCGGATCAATTTCATAGCCGGCATCACGGACGGTGATATCTGCGTAATTGAGCTTAGGATCGCAGGAGTATTTCAATAGTTTATTACCTTCAAACTTCTCGACCACGACTTTGCCATCGAATGTTCTTACGACCAACCTTGTTCCATCGGCTCTATTCACTTCGACTTTGCCATATGGTCCGATTTTCTTCGCGATGATGGCAGACAGTTCAGCCGAATTCGGATGGTCTTCCAGAATCAGTGTAGCTGCTGCGGCAATGGCTTCATTGGGTCGCTTCTCCAGCGCTTCACCGAATAATTTTCCCGCGTTGTTGCTTAGTCCATGCTCAAGCGGATCGAACATCAGATCAGCACAGATCGTTAGAGCCTCTATTCGATCATCCTCTGAGAACGCCGTGTTTTCTGGCTGCAGTACAATAAGAGCGGCACCCAATCTAAATTGATCCGACCCATCTCTTTCGGACCCATCTCTATCCTTTTTCTCAAATGGATTAGACTCTTTTCGATCCAGTCTACTTGGTGCAGGCCGAGTGGCCACTCTGGGCTCACGACCTCGCAACCCCATCTTGATCCAACCCAAGCGCAAGTCTTGCGGCGATGCTATCGGATCACCCTTGCATGCTTCAAACATCTTTTGCGTAGACATTTTAGAAGTTGTTTCTGCAGGCCGACCTTCCGCTCGTCTGAATATCCGACCAGCAAATCCAAGTTGCTCAGGCATCATGGCGTCCTGCAATATTCTTGCTTTGTCGGCTTGACTACCAGTCGCTGGTTTCGTCGACTCCCAAAGTTTGCTCACGCCTGGGCAAAGGTCAACTCTTGCTTCTTTGGCTTTTGCATGGAGTTCTTTAAATTCTGCAATTATGTCTTTGTCATCGAGGTTGGCGTACGCATCGATTTCAGCGAAGCCTTCCTGCGTTGGAAATCTCTTTATTGTGTCGAGCAACCTGGTGCACAATTTGGCGCGACCCTCTAGATTTGTGTTAGTAATGTCCGGAGCATTTCCCGTTCTTTGTGTCAGGTGTGCAAAAGCATATGCGGCGAGCAGTCCCAGCCTACGCCGTTCTTCCGGCGTATTGAGACAATTCTTTTCGAGAAACTCAAGACAGGCAAGGGCGACTGCCGGATCGACAGACTTATCGTAAACCATAGTTTCAAGCAACAAGCGTGACTTACTTCTAACGGGCGATCCAGGAGCGCAGCATTTATCCAAACCTTGCAGAGCAAGCACCCTCACCCGCTGTCTTGATTCCGGGTCCAGTGGAACAGGACCTTTTGGCCCGTTGCGACAAATGTTGTCGTCAGAGTAGGCAAGATAGGCGAGAACCAGCCGGGCCTCTTCACCCTCTTTGGTGTCTGTCAAGGCGACGGTCACGAGACGATCCAAAAAATACTGATCGAACTCTTTGTCATGGAAAGTTTCCACAGGCACCCATTTGACGTCGGAATCTAATTCGCCGGCTCTGAACGGCTGCAACACTCCTGGACGTGGTTGTTCTTGCGTATTCTTAGTAGGCTCCCGCTGAGCCATTTGTGCTTCCTTCTTGAGGTTTCGCTCTACCATCACGGTAGTTCTCAACACTGGCATATCGGGTAGAATCGCCTGAGCCTTTGCGTTAAGCTTATTCAGTGCTGTTCGATCAGTTGGGATATTTGATGTCCTGAACTTGTCTATAATCAGCGCGCCGTTCTCAGAGCGTTTGAGAAAGTACTCATCATCCATTACCGGACGTTTTTGCGTAACGGTGACATCAATAAGCCGAGCCCGTACAGCAAAGTCACGCTCGTAGCGCATACTGTCTCTACAAACCTCAGGAAACCACTTTACTTGCAATCTTTCAGCGGACTTAAGGGCTGCCAAACGCACTCTCGCATCTGGTTCGTAATCGACGAATGGAGTTGCACCTGGCTTAGGGGCTATCATCAAGCGGCGCAAGGGGTCTGTTCCATAGCCTCCCAGATCTCCGATTGCTTCGGCTACCGCTTCCCGTAGCTCAGGTGAGTTGACCGGATAAGCCTTGCTTTCGTACGGATTGGCGAGCATTACGTTAATTGCATTAGCAAACTGTTTTCTGTCTTCGTCCGATCGCGCAAAGAATTTTATGCGTTTGCAGACCGCAATCTTTGCTCCAGCAGCGTCGGCGCTTCCTCGATCATTCAGCACCTGGCAAAGCACACTTCGCTGTCCCGGTGTGATACCTTTTGTAGTATCAATTAAATTTATTGCTCTGGCTGTCTCGGAGTCGACAGTTCTTCGGTCGAGATCTTCTTCGATGATAGAAACTAGCTCAGAGTTGTATGTGCCATCGCCGCTGGGTGAGGGTACATTGAGGCGACGCAAAGCTATTATGGACTCGATCTTGCTTTTCTTATCTCCTGTGCGCAGGTCTTCCTTCAACTGATTTATCGATTTTTCTTCATAAGCCTTTCTGTTTTGATCGCTGACTGCACCTTCCGACCAGGCGGTCGCGCGTGCATTCAATTTTTTGTCGAGATCGTTTTCGTCACTGCTCGCGTCGACATCGTGCAGTACCAAACATGCCAACAAACGCAAGTCTTTTGGACGGCTGGGATCAGATGCACAGCTCGCCAGTTTTCTTTCCAGCTCATCCGCGCCAACGCCATAACTCTGAGCTTGATAGTTCAAGCGGTCATCGGTTGACATGGTCGGAATGGCGTTCTGTTCGAGGTAGCGAATTGTATGCAGGTAACTACCTAGTTGCACAATCGCGTATGCCTTCTCCTTGCTCGTCGCGAAGGGATCGTCCAAAACTTTTGATAAGGTCGCGACGTTCTTAAATGCGGACTGCTCGCCTAGCCTTGTAAGCAGCTCGGAGGCGACAATTCGCCTGGCGGTACAGTCACTATTGCTCTGAAGTCGAACAGACTCGGCAAGGTCCTTGATGGTGTATTCTTTGGAAACAGTTCGGTATTCGGAAAGTTCACCCTGTGTGCGCACTTTCGTATCAGTTTTGAACAAGACTCCGTTTGCCGGCAGTCGACCATCTTTGTCAGTGCTCAAAGCCAGAAGAGCTGTTGCGGATGCAAGTTTAATATCAGGATCGAGATCTGGATTTTCCAGGTTATTGACGAGCTCAGCCTTGTACTTTTCTCGGACCTCACTCGAACCAAGCTTAGCCTCTCTTGTCCTTCGGGCAATGTCGTCCAGCGCCGCTTTTTTCGATAAGTCCTTTGGATCATGATCGCCAAGAAGAGCACATGTAGTGTCGACCAGCGATAGCACAGACTCAACTCTCTGCTTGTCTCGCAGCGCGTCAGCAGAAGCCGGAGGATCGTCGGTCTTCAAGGAAGCTCCTTCAGTTTTATCGATCTTTCCAAGCCGTTGAAAGATCCTACTGGAGCTCTGAGTTCCGTAATAGGCACTTCCGGCAAACTGCACGCCCTGATGCACTTTGGAGTCTTGCACGTATTTTATCGGATACATAGCGTTTCTGTAGAACTGGCCCGCGCGATTGTCTGCTATCCGGAGGTCGTCAGCAGATTTCTTAAAGCAACTCATCGCCGAACTCTCTTTTCCTCTTGCAATAAAGGATCCATGAAAGAGGTCGACCAGCATTATGAAACCACGAATCTTGACCGCTGTCGGCATGTTTACTTCCGCGTTAGCGTTGTTCAGAAATATACCTGAACCGCCGATGCCACCACGAATCAAAGCAGGTATCAGCACACGACCGCTGACTCGAACTCCAGAAAACCAGAGCGCCGTCGACGTCCCACCCGTATAAACGGCTGATGCGACCATGGCAACATCGGTGGCAACCTCGATTCCATCGCCCGCGTGAAAGGTGAGTTGTCGCAAGAAGCGCCAGTGTTCACAGTCCTCTACAGGGACCCACTCACCGTCGTCCATCCAGCCCTTGCACTTAATTCTGTCGCCGCGTTCGAATCCGATTGGTTTACCATCTTTGTCCTTGGGACCAAGAACAAACTCTCTTTTTCCAACTTCATTCGCGCCGATATTCTTGTAGTTCGCTCTGCCCGAAAATTTCACCGTTTCGGTAACTGTCACAAAGTAACGTCCATTGCGGACCTCTACTTTCATGTCACCCCGGACCAAATTGGCCTTGTCCATTTTTTCAAATTTCTCTGCGGCCTCTTTGAACTCTTTCGCGCCTTTTTCATCATTACTAAACTGTTCGCGCTTAGGCGCATAGACTGGTTTGCCTGTCCACTGACCGTTTGCGTCATACTCCACTCCGAATTCACCGAACCGTGTATCCTCTCCATACCTCACCGCAAAGTCTTGCTTACGTTGCTCGGTGAGTTCGTCGACCCGCGCTCCGTTTTTTGCGACCCACGCGTCCCACTTAGCAAAGACTTCGCTGTTTTCCTTTGGATCAATTGATTTCGGATAGTCGACAACGACAACATCCCGCCCGTTTATTTTCTCCCACCGGCAGTATGGTGGCAGAGGAATTCCGGCATCTTTTCCTATTAGCTCTACATCTTTAGCATAACGCCTGATTCTACCGCAATTGGCAATAGAAATAGACGCGGCTGCGTGTGTTCGTTCCGGATCACCCTTCGCTAACTGTTCGAGCCATTCTGGAGGATATCCACCGACTTTGATTATTTGCGGCAACACCTCTTTCAGTTGGAACGACACTTTGGCCCTTGCTTCGGCTTTGGTTGTGTCGTTGGCCCATTTCGCGGCCGCCTTCAACCGCTCCAGATCTTGTTCAGTTGGAAGTTTATTTGGATCGGCAACAAGATCCGCCTTCACATTATTGAAATCACCGCCATTACGTGCATAGAATGCGGCAGGAGACTCCGGTAATCCGCTATCCTTCTCGACCTTAAGCTGTATTGGACAGCCGACAAGAACTGTACCGCCACTCGATTTACACAGGTGATTGAGCACTTTAGGAATGCCCTCGGACTCCATGTAGCGAACAGCATCTTTGTAGAGTTCTCGCGTTACTGGACTGTTCTGCCAGATTGTCTCGGCAGGCACATTGTTTTTCGCCGCTTCGTCCGACTTTCTACATTCCTCCCGTAGCTGTTCACGCTTCGCCTCTTTCTCCTGTTTGAGTTTTTCGAGTTGTGGCTTGATTCGCTCATCGAGAATCTTTTTTGCCTCTTTATAGTCGTCTTCAGTTAACTCCTTCCCCTTGCGATTTTGCATATCAAGGACTATCGCAAGGAATTCACGAGTTTCCAGTTCGTTAATCTTCGCATCATAGATTTCATCGAGATAAGCACCGGCAGTCCGCTGGGCTGCGTTGATACGTAGTATCGCCTTTGTATTTTCTGTCTGTTGACGGGGATTAGGAATCTCTTTAATCTCTGGCGGATGAAAGCGTTCGTCTAATTTCAGCTTGCCCGTCAACGTACGCACGGGCTCACCTACAGGCTTTCTATTTACGTCGGTTTTGAAGACCTTCCATTGTGCTACTTGGTTTGGATCCTTTGCGTCGCACCTCTCATAGAGTACTCCTTCTTCATTCGGAAAAATCTCTTCGACTTTATTCAATTCACCGTTCTGGTCATAGCCATATCTAATAGTGGTGCCATCCGCACATCGGCTAAACGCTGGATTGAACTCACCTGCACCATTTGCTTTCAGATTTGTCGTCGAGCCATCTGAAAAAAGGCATGTCCGGAAACGCCCCTGTGCAGTCGTATAATCAAGAAAGAGAGCGTTCTGAGACAACTGAACCTTATCGGTTGCGTTCGATATTTTCGCTTCCCACGTTCCATCTTCCCTTATTTTGATGTCTCCGAGCATCGGTTCACAGCCGCGGAGTTGTATTTCGAATATCCCGGACTCGCGCTTGTTAGCACTCAAAAGAATGGTTCCATTCGGGTCTGTCACTGTCAGCGCTTTTAGATTCCCATCAGGGTCATATGCATAGTTGCATACCATCCCATTACGATAAGAAATCGATTTTTCTCGAGGCTTACCATCCAACCCCGGCTCATATTCGACCACTGATCCATCAGGAAAGACCTTACGCTGTGGATCAGCTGCTGAAGGCCGCTCATCTGCACACGACATGCAATCAACAGGTTGTTCGGTCTGAGACTCTTCATCGACCAAAAGCTCGGGCAGCCACTCCACCTGATTTTCTTCCGATCTGTCTTCGTCACACTCAGACAGGAACAGTTTGACCATGTCGAAGATTTTGATTGAGCGTTCAGAGCTGCCTTCCGCCAAATCATTTTGAATACCGCTACTCTTCCCATCGCCTTCCAATTGCATTACCAAATCCTCCCATTGCCGCAATAGGATGATAGTCAGCGCTGCGTAACTTCCAAGTAACAAAACTTAGAGATTGAGACGCTCGGACGTATTGAGTCCGTTGATTGCTAGTCTTGACACCTGAAGCGAGCTGTGAACTTGATGACGCGCGTACGAATCACTGCCACTTTCAATGGAAGTGCTCATGAATGGCATCGAGGATTATCGCAAAAGCTGCTACTGTTCCAAGGACAGCACCCGTAGCCTTCAATCTCTCGGCGATCTTGGCTTTCATTCCAGGAGGCGCATCTATCTTCGAAGCCAATACGGACTCTCGAATTTTCCGGGCCTCTGCAATTGCTTTCTCGACCTCGGCACGCTCTTCCGGCGACATCTTCTCTTTCGCTTTTTCTAATAGCTTAATATACTCATCCAGAAATGCGACAGATTCTTTCTTTGTACCTGGCAGCTTCGCTTCAGGGTCTTCGAATCCAATACCACCGCCTGGTTTATACTTCACATTGACTTGGTTGTCCCTGGCGATCTTGGTGTCGTCTTGATTCTGGTTGGTCGGGCCCGGTTTTCCTATCGGCTCAGCTACTGTTGGCGATATCACCTTTCGTGCTGCCTTAACCTGGGCCTTCACCTCCCCGTATGTCTTTCGCAAATATTTCTCGGCCTCCTTTAGCTCCTCAGGACTGGCGACTCCCTTTGATGCTAGCTCATCGATCGTATCCTTCAAAATCCGTTCATCCGGAGCGTCAGAAAGCTGCTTATTGGAGCGCGCGAAGTTCTCGGCATATTTATCGCTCAATGCAGAACGTACAACAGAGTCTCGAGACACCGGACTCAATAGCGCATCCCGAAGTGTCACGGCCTTGACCCCATCGTTAGGCGCCAAAAACGCCACGCCTGTTTTCGGGTCAGTTTTGTAGCATGTGTACACGGTGCCCGGGCGGCCAGTCTCCATGTAATAGCGCTCTTTGTTTGGTCCTTCTATACACGTCCATTTTTTCGGATCTTTGAGATCCGATTCCTTGATGTCCAATGTGAGAAACTCCTGACCCGTACCTGGTGGCTGGCTAATCAGCACTATACCGGCGTAAGGCTCGATGGCAATAACTCTTCTTGGAACTCCCGCGTCAGAGATCTGGCTGTTCGATGAAAGAGGTTTCGATTCCATCCGGTTGGTAAGCACTGCGATCAACGCCGGATCTGAACTTATAGAAACAGTACCAGTCTGGGCGTTCCGTCCATTTTCTACATAGACGGTTGATGAGTCGCTCCTGACGTAGAGGTTTTTGCCTGTGCCGTCCTGACCCACCAGTACATAGTTCTTACTTAGATCGGAATTAGTGACATTCACTGCCACAGATGGACTAGAGCTAGAAGGACCTTTCCTGAGCACCGCTACCTCTTTTCCTCCAACCTGGGTAACACCCTCGACGCAAAAAGTTCGATGACCCATGATGACAAATTCACCCTTGCGCACTACGGAAGGTGCGCTACGAACATTCTGGGGTTGTTCAGGTTTTACATCTCGATTTCGATCAGCAGTTGGGTTGTCCGGCGCAGGGAGACAGCGTTGTTTATCTGCGTCGACCACCTTCAAGTCAGCGAGTTCAACAAGCTTGTCGCCCTGTTTCATAAACACTGATCCAGTCTCGGACTCGACGTAAAGCGGTCCGGTTCCGTACGATTCATAATCCATCAGTTTGAAATTTCTTGGAATATCTCCTTGAACTGGAATCGTCCGAGCCGTTGATAAATCCCGCTTTGCGTCTGTTCTGACAACAAATGTTCTGTCACGACCTTTGGGAAGAGTCAACGCCACACCGGTCTTGTCTCCATATTTGACTGGCAATCCCGGCTCGACAACAGCTCCTTCGTAGTTCGTCGGGCTAATCCTGCTCGGCTTGTCGTCAGTTGACTTGGCATACTCAAATTCGTAAATTCTCCCAGTGTCCACATCCATGTAGTGATAGACGTCTAGGTTCTTTGTTGGAAGTACTTCATTCACCAGGATATACTTATCTGGATTGAAATCTGGTGAACTTGGATCTGGCACTGTTGGTGATGGCGCAGCGGTCGGACGGATCACGACCGCTTTAATCGGCTCTCCTTTGTATTTCAATGGGAGAACGCGCGCATTTTCCTGAACCTGAATCACTTTGGTTTTGTTGGGATCATCGGGATGTGGGGCCACCTCCGTCACGTTCTTCTTAGCATTTTCCGCCTCCCGTGCGGCATCTAAGCGACGAGCCAACTCACTTGTCGAGACTGGTATTGCACCAACATTGGCAATGGTCCATTTGCCATCACTCTTTCGGTCGGCAATGTACACCTTCTCTGGGGATGTCTTGTCGACATAATAGACTTCGGTCTTACCATTAGCCTCGACCGTTATCTTCTCGAACTTGTCTTTCAATTGTTCATCTGTATAACGTCTATCTTCGTCGAACGGAATTACATCGACTGGAACCAGCACTGTACGATCTCTATTGACACCAACCACTCGATAAGATTCGTTATCAAAGACAAAAACATCGCCAACTTTGGGTGGACTTAGTTTCGCCACACGCTCGATCTCTAAATCGACTGGATCGTAGGACTTTCCGAGTTTATCTGTTAGAACTCTGGAAATTTCTTTCAACGCCGGTCGGTCTGTCAGCCCCTCAACAACATCACCCTGCTCATTGCGAACACACTTCGATTGAGCTCCATGGTCGCTGAGATAAAATCGATTTTCTCGACCTTTGGAATAATACTTTCCTTTTTCATTTTGAGTATTACTCAGCAACATCAGCTTGGAATTGGGTCCGTCCGAGTAAGTCAATGTCGCGCTCTTGCCGTCCATCCCGAACTCCTTGTTCAGACGACTCAGCGCTTTTTCATTAAACTTGCCAGATTGATCGTATAGCTGATCGACGGACTGAAACTCCTTCCACGCACCTTCTTTCACCTTTTTCTCTGCAAATTCTTTTATTCCTTTATTCATTTCCTCTGGAATTAGTGCGCCTTCCCGATTGCCTTTTAGCCCGATGTTATAACTGTCCCGAACTGTTTCGACCCCTGCCGAGGGTATATTATTTTTCTTCAGATAGTCATCAACGTATTGCTGTACCTCTTTGGCAGCCTCAGGATCTGAACAATATAGAGTGAACGCTTTGTTGTTTTCGCCGAATTCATCCGCATACGAGTATTGACGAGCCAGATCTGGATTGGAATACAGAAGAGGATCTCTTGTTTTCCATATCAGCAATTTGCCCTCAAGCGGACCGCCCGGTCCCGCTGCTCGAATGAGCTCAGGTATCAAAGCAGCCTGCTGAGATTTGAGATTAGTGCTATCGGTCATGAGCACATGCACTTTGACGCTTGTAATTGCCAGAGGGTCGCCTGCAGGGCCAAACCAGCCGCCAAGTTGGAAGAGCTGGAATTTTTCACCGTTTACTGTGATGATTCTTTGTTTGTTTTCAAAATCTGGAGTAACTTCGACTTTCGGTTCATCAGCAGAATCAGCTGAATCAGCTGAATCAGCAAATTCTGAATCACTATCGAGATTTTGAAACCCCTCACCAGACTCAGGCAATGGAATTGAAGTTACGGAGCTGCTTTGATCACACTCAAGCACATTGTCATCTCTCAAATCGAAGTAGATTTCTGGAAGCCAGGAATAAGACCGACCAACCGGTTGAGGACTCTCTTCAAAATCGATGTCGCAAGAGTTAAGTGCATTGAATGACCCTGATTCCGCCCTATACAAATCTAAATGCTCGAACATACCTTCACTTCTTAGTCCTTGTGTTAGTTTCTATCCCAGTTGAAACATTGAAAATCAGCCACCAAACTGCATTGCTATGGAATATGATGCCGCTGCAATCCAGAATTGAAATACAGTCATCGAGACCCGGACCGCCAACCGAGACGTGTTCAATCAACTGTATTTTTCGGAACAAGACTATCATCGGCTTCGTAACCGGTGCGTAACACCGGTGTGCACGCACGTCGACAGACATTCAGCCGCGTTTTCGAAACTTGATTGGAATCAACTTGACCTGCAATTCTTCTCTGTGCAATTTCACAGTGGTTTCGAAACAACTTCGAGATAATGATTGGATAATATCCACATTACCCCCAGTAACTTGTTTCACCATTGGTTTTTGCCGGCAGGCAAAAACTCCTTACTCCTACAAATCAAATATGGAGAAGCTCAAGTTCGATTGAAAGACGGAAAATATCTGGTCAAAGGCCCTGATGGTCAAGAGCGAGAATATGTCGATTCGAGCAAATATGTCCAAAAACCAGCACCACCAGATACAAAGGGCGGTGGAGGAAAGATTGAAAACAATTCGGATCGACCAATCCTCGTACTCGGAAATGGGGAAGGACATCCGGAGAATCCGCACGGTGATGGCTTCACCGGAATACTTCAGCCTGGAGAAAAGACTGATCCTTATCGAACGGATTATGATGGAGTTGTAACTGACAGCCCCTTTCAACCAGTGACACTGTCGGATGGATCGGTTCTCGCACCGGCGAAAGTAGACGCGGACGCGTGGCAGACACTCGCAGAGGTTCGCCGCGAATTGACTGAAAAAGAGTTCGAGCAGGTAGCCTGCAAAATCGCGGAACAACTATTGGGATTGACATGGACAAATGAAGACGCCAAAAGCGCTATATCTCTAGAGCACTCAGTCTGACTCGGAATGACGTCATGAATTTGTCACACTTCAGTCCGAACTCCGTCACGCAAAAACTTTTATAGTCAAACAGCGTTGCGGAGGATGGCAGATGAAGCAAGATACAACTGATCTCGGGCAACAGATAGATCTTGATTCCAACTGCTTAACTGAGGACATAGTCCCCCTTCCTAGCAAAGAAATTTGCTTCGCCTCGGAGGGCGACGAATCAGTTCCAATGTCCATAGTGGACAACGATGTGCTCATTAAGCAGCAGGCCGCCCTTCAAGAAGAAACTCGGGACTTACCTCGCATGACGGCTGTGGAGATGATCTTAGAGCTAAGCCTCTGCGAGACAATCCGATTCTGCGATACGGTCCTGTCCGCCATTCCAATAACCCTACCTGATGGCATTCAATTCAATTTCGAGGCAATCGGCGAAGGGAAAACAATGCTTGTAATTATTGCGACGGACTGCACAAAGGAAGCATGGAAGGGACTATACGACACTATCGGCACCACTCTGACAGTCAACGGAATCGCGTCTAAAGAGTTTACTGCGTCTACACCAGCGTCCAGCATCTGCGCAGCCTGACAAACAAGATCTCTAATCTTTCATAGAAGCGCGCTTCATCTCTTTCTCGATCTTGCCCATTAAAACCTTGGCGCGAGCGTTGTCCGGCTGCACTTGCAATACTGATATGGTCGTTTTCTTAGCAGCTCTTAAATCGCCCAAAGTGTATTCGACTTCTGCTTTGTGCAAACGCTTGTCTACATTTTCGGGTCCGGGAGGTAGCATCGCGATCAGGTGAGTGAGATCCGATGTCTCTTCTTCAAGCCGGCCGAACTCATGAAGGACTGTAGCTCTCTGAGAGTAACTTCGGACTGAAGGGTATTTTTGCACCAGTGGCTGTAAATCGGGCAAAAGCCGACTCCGTGCCTCCGTGCTTTTTCGCGCTGAGGCCTCCTGGAGATCAATGCTAAAGCGTAACCATAGGGTCTTTTCGTTTAAACTCAAAGCCAAGCTGCGTTCACAATACTGCAAGGCGTCTTCCGCGCGTCCCTCTTTCCAGGCTTGGACACCTCGAATGTACCAGTATTCATGGTCTTTACTGCAAACAGCTTCCATTTTCTCCAACAGTTGCCTGAATTTAGAGTGAGACTTGAAATTTAGACTGGCCACGGCAGATACTACCCTTAGCGTCTCTTCGGGATTTGTTAGCGCAACCGAATCGCACCACTCCAGCGCAGAATCTTCATTACCCCGAAGCGCATGTGCGCTTGCCACCAAAAGCTTCTCAGAAGGAGTCAATTTTGTTTTTGGAACTGGTGTGATAAGTGCAATGAAGAACTCATCTAAATTATGCGGACCATGTTTACGATCCTTTGCTAGAGCCATTACTTCGCGGAGAGCGATGTCGTGGTCTGCTGAGATTCCACCAGAGAAATACCATGAAGCATGATGCAACTTGTAGTGTTTCGCACAAAGTTGCATCCAGCGATTTCGGTCGATCCTGTATGCAATTTTTTCGGATAACTGCAATTGAATTTTACTCGGCACTCCAGAGGCGAGCATCGCTTCGACGTATCTGTCGGCCTCCTTGTAATTGCCAAGCATGGATTCCAAAAGCGCCCATAAATATGGTTCTGGGCTGGCGTGGTCATTTCTCAGTCGAATCAAAGCAGCTCTTGCTTCATCGTAGCGCTTTAGTTGAATGCTAGCCTCGACAAGACATTCGAGACAATATTGATTGCCCGGGTCTCGCTCCAGAAGCCGGTTAGCGGTTGCCATGATCCCAAGCCAATTACCAGTTCTCCTGACCCGTATCATCTCCGGAGGCGGTATTGCACCCGCCGGTATGCACCATTGAATCGGGAGAATCATTGTTGCTGAGACAAGAATGACAGAACGAACTATCTTCTTGAGCAGGTTAGGAGTGTCCATTTATTACTATTGTCCTCAACTGGAAATAGCATAAGTCAACAAGCAAAGGAGAGCAACCTCGTCTTCCGACAAGTCTGCTCTTTTCCCTTTGACGCTGATACTTTCGAGCTTATCTATTTACAGTGGCTCGAGAATATTGGAGTTCGGACGGAAAATCATATCTTGTTCTTATTGTCGTGCCTTTCGGTTGTTTGATTTCGAGCCCGCTTGGTTCGCCGCCCTGCCGCAACTCAGTTACTGAGGTTCCTTCACGAAAGTAATAGGTTTTTGAACCATCTAAATGCTCTTTGATTCTGCTGGCATTGTCGAAGTGAAATTGCTGTTCGATGCCATTTTCGGTCACCGTTACAACCCCATCAGGACTAACTTTTGTCCGTCCTTCCGCAGATGAAAGGGTGCATGTACCGTCTCGACGCACTAAAACATTGCTACCGTCGCTGGTGCGTGCCACGAAATCTTTTTGCTCATTTCGCACCGCGGTTAGATTCTCTGCTTTCGGTCCGAGATCGTTGGCGTTGAAGTTTACTCTACCACCTGCTGGCTTATCATCCGCAGCTTGGCCTTCCGAAGTATCAAAGGAGATCATGAACTCGCTTTCTTCAGCCGTTTCCTCATCAGTTGACTCTATATCGTCGCTCTCCTCATCGGGTGTCGAATCCCTTGTACTTGAAGGAGTACGACTCATTTCGAATTCTCTTAGCGCTTCGTCTTCTCCATTTGTTATTGAAGGTTCCTGTGCTTCTTTGATCGGAGCTGGCTTCTTGAGAGGCTTGGGCTGTATGGTTGAGTCATCTTCATTAACTGTCGCAGTTTTTTTCCCGGAAGGCCGAAGACTCATTTCGAATTCTCTTATAGCTTCGTCTTCACCATTTACCTGTTGAGTAGGTTCCTGTGTATCTTTGACCGGAGCCAGCTTTTTTAGAGGCTTTGGCTGGATGGTGCTATCATCGTCTTGACCGCTAACAACTTTGTCTTTCTTGATTATATTCCGTTCCAAATTCTTATCGATTTCCTTTTGTTTAGGAACGTCTTGCATGTCTAATTTGTCAGTGGAGGCTGGTGCGATTTTCTCTGAAGGCGGAAACTTATTTGCCGTGGCTTTCATTTTGGCAATTTCGGCGTCAGTTAGCTTTTGGCTTACGCGGCCTTGTTTTTCCTGCTCTGCCGGTATGTCTTGCAAGTCCAATTTGTCATTAAAGCCTGGAACCTTTTTGTCAGAACCCAGGATTTTCTTGGCACGTTCTTTTTGCTTCGGGGAGTCCGCATCGCTTGATTTCTTCGAGCCGTTTTGCAACGCTTGAAGTTTGTCTGAGTATGCCTGTTTAAGCTCAGGATCATTTTGCATTAGCTTGCGAATTTCACCAACACGAGCTTGCCTTGATTTCTCTGAAGTTGGTTTCTTTATAAAGAGCGAGGACGCGTCAACATCTAGATAATCTTCGGGTTTGCCGCTGCCACGAGAAAGTTGCCATCCGTCCGGGTCAGAAGTGCCAGGAATCGGAGGGACAAAAGGTTTTTTGCCAGAGGTGCTCGGAGTGGCAGCGTCAGAACTTCCTGGAATAGGTGGGACAAAAATAGCTGCATCAGATGATCCGGGAGTAGGCCGAGTGGCGTCCGAGCTACCAGCCGTCGCAGACGCAGCATCCTGCGTTCTTTCCGGCTCAGGCTGCTGACTGTGGTAGTCATCAAGAAATCGCGAGGCTACTGCGTCAGCCAAGGAAAAAGAAATATTCTTGCTCGCACGAATATCATTTGTCGGATCTAGCATAAAAGGAACTCCTTCTAGTTCAGGATAAAACGGTCGCGTGGGCTCTTTCGAACGCTGAAAGCATAAGTGAGACAGATTCACAAACGCCTCACAAAAAGTGGCAAGTTTCTGAAACTGCTAAATCAATTAGTGCCTGAACTCGATTCGGACATCTCGCCAAAGAGGCTCATGAGTGAGCATTTAGCGTTACAAAGAACACACAGCCTTTGTCGAATCGATTTTGAAAACCGATCTCTCCGCCATGCGCTTCAACTATCGACTTGGCGATATACAGGCCAAGACCAAAGCCAGAGCGATCTTGCTCTCCCTGACGATAGCGCTCGAACAAGTGTGGTGCCAATTCGTCCGGCACTCCCGGTCCTTCATCTATAACTTCCAGGACAATGCGCTCATCCTCGGCTCGGCATCGCAATTCAACCACGCTCTTGGCTGGCGTGTACCTGAGCGCGTTCGCGCATAAATTCGTAAGGACTCTAGTGAGCTGAAATTGATCAGCCAAAACTTTACTGTCGTCGGCTGTAACCTTGACACTCCGATCTCGGCTGGCAGCCTCAATCTGCATCGCATCACAAACCTGATTCAACATTTCTCTTGCGGACAATGTTTCTAAATTCAGCTTCAATGGTTCAGCATCAAGTTTATTAGCAGTCAAAAGATCATCGATCATCCGATTAAGGCGGCCAATTTCCGGAACTAGCGCAACCAGCATGTCCTGCCGCTTTGCAGGATTATCTTCATACGCCCCTTCGGCTAGCAGACCAACAGAAAATTGAATTTGAGTAAGCGGCACACGCATATCATGTGTAAGCATGGAAACAAACTCCTGACGAGTGCGCTCCAGCTGACGCAGCGAATCATCGGTTGAATAAATAAACTGATCCAGATCTGCGATTTCATCCGAACCGCCTACTGATTCCGTAAGAGGTTCACGTCGGCCGAGAGACTCCGTATTGCGCATTATCAAAGAAAGACGTTGCAGGATATCGAGATGCACAAAACGCAAAGCACCAACTGATACAGCAACACACGAAACAAGACCAACTGCCAACACAATAAAAATAATTCGCTGCCAATCGGTATTGGTAGTTGGCTGCGGATGAATTTGTCTCTGAATTTCAGCAATCTTGGCACACTCTTGCATGATCAAACGACATGTAATAACCGAGGAGGATAAAGCCGTCGCGTATCCAACAAATCCAGAATTGGAGGAGTCTGTCAGTTCATCGAGAGTATCGACCAATCTGTTTAAAAGGACGCTGACACGTTCTGCTGATTGCTTTGCACTGGCATTGGTAGCACACACAGCACGCAATCTTCTCAATTGTGGCTTCACTGATTTTTTACTCGATATGTATTCGGATAGGACGGTCGCATCCCATTTCTGAGAATAAAGGTAGGCCATCGACACCATCTTATACATGCCTTGCACGATATCGTTGCCGGCTAACTGCGTTTCCTTCGCTCGCTCAACGCGCTGTACGTCCGTCTGCGCAACTATTAGTAAAGCCGTCAGGGAGATGACGAAGACGAATAAAAACAACAGTGGAAGCGCTACCAGTAGCCTCAGCTTCTGCTTTAATGACAGACTCTTGCTATTTACTTTCTTCCGGCTCATAGATTTTCGCGTCGTATAAAAGAATCAACTGCCGTGGCATAACCCGCACAACCTATCATATAGCCCAATTCTCTTTATTGGTCAAAGATGTTTCAACGTACGGGCACTTGAAGACAGTGATAACAAGTGCCCAATCCGCACAAATAGAGTACGCCATGTCGCCACATGGCGCTACAATCGTCGGCTTGTTCACGACGAACACAGTTTCTTTACGCGAAATTTGAGGTATATTCGGCGCAGGAGACGACCTTTGATGCCGAAACTTCTCTATGCCGATGATGATGAAAAACTGCTGCGCAATGTAGCGGACTGGCTAACTACCCAGGGATTCACAGTGGAAGCGGTTACAGATGGAGCAGCCGCATCCATGCTTCTTCGCACGACTGTATACGACGTAATAATTATGGACTGGCAAATGCCGGGCAAGAGCGGCCCGGAGATCTGCAAAGAATTTAGGGATGCTAACGGGCAAACGCCTATCCTGTTGCTGACAGCGAATCGGGCTATTGAGGAGAAGGAAAAGGGTTTTATGTCCGGCGCTGATGATTATCTGACAAAACCGTTCCATCCGAAGGAGCTTCTACTGCGAGTTCGGTCACTGTTGGGCAGACAAGTGCAGGTGAGCAAGACGGTCTATGAGTATGGTTCGCTAACTCTTGATCTGGCTAAGAATGCTGTTTTTCATAAAGACCAAAAACTCAAATTGACGTCGAAGGAATTCGCGCTCCTCGATTTCTTCATTCGAAACCCGGAAAAATGTTTCAACACGGATTCGCTGATCAATCGAATCTGGAAGTCCGATAATGCGGTTACAGATCAGGCAGTCAGGGTCTCTATCTCTCGTCTTCGAGTAAAACTGGATTCTTATGGTTGCCAGGCAACAATCGTGGCAGAACCTGGATTCGGGTACAAGCTGCACATTCTTACCGATTCTGAAACCAAATCTGAACAAAACAAAAAGAAAGACTTA
>CAZISK010000033.1:0-18861 GCA_964541355.1 uncultured Candidatus Obscuribacterales bacterium | reverse complement strand
GGTGATTGCCGGCAAGCTGTCTGAGTATGATAATCAGGCGGTGCCGGCTGTGGTATTCACCGAGCCGGAGGTGGCGTGGTGTGGTCTGACCGACACCGAAGCGAAGGAGAAAGGCATTAAGGTCGGCACGGCAAAGTTCCCATGGTCTGCGTCAGGACGGGCGCTCACTCTCAACGAGGCGGTCGGGCAGACTAAGATACTTTTCGACCCTGAAAGTACACGAGTCCTTGGTGTGGGTATTGTCGGTCCGCGGGCTGGCGACTTGATAGCCGAGGCGGTGGTTGCAATTGAGATGGGTGCCGTGCTGGAAGACCTGGCTGTTTCTATTCACGCTCACCCGACTCTGTCAGAGACAATCAACGAGGCAGCGCTCTCCGCTCTCAGCCGTCTGGAACGTCAGCGTGCCAAAGAGCCGACCAGCGCTGTTTAGCCAGCATTCGCTGGGTTTTGATTCTCTTCGAATTTTGACCGAATTCGGTCAAAATTTTCGCTTGGGGACGAGATGGTACTTTTTCAGCCGGAGAGTTGACCGAATTCGGTTAAAAATCGACCACCCATTTTCAACCGGACCCTTTTGAGCCAAGCATCGACAAAATATTAATCGTAAGAATTAACTTGTTTATCAGTCGGCCCATGCTTCAGATACGTGCTTGGGTAAATAACAAGATAGGAAAATATATCCCGAGTAGGCCTTGGCCGAAAGCGGGAAAATACAGGAGTAGTCATGCCGGAAGAAGATAAGGACCAGAATCTCAACTCGGCCTTGAATTTGTGGCAGGAAGGCGTAGATCAAGCCGCTGACGATCTGGAGAAGATCGTCAACAATTCCATTGAGCAATTGATTCGATACAGCGACGAGCTTGAGAAATCGCTTGACCAACAGCTCAAGAAAATTGCTGCCCAGACCGTGTCGATGGTCGATAGCAATGTTGAAGAGTTGTCTGCCAAGCGTGATGAAGTGACCGAGCAGATAGCCGAATTTGAGCGCAACGAAGCTGATGAAATCTTGAGAACCGCTCAAGATGCCCGGGAGAAGATCTACAAGCTGGTGGAGAACACCAAACAGGTTCTGACCGTCAAGCTCAATGAGGCGGTTAAGAAGCTAAACGTGCTTGCCGAAAACCCGCAGCAAAGGTTTACGAATTTCACGCAGAAAAATCGCGATGCTATGACTGAGTATGCGGAAAGCGCAAGAGACAAATTGAGCACGCAGAAAGTCGGATTCGAATCCTCTTTGACCACCAAGTCAAAAGAGTTGGATTTGCAATCGGAAGGTGCCGTGAGTAACTCAAAGCAATCTGTAGACAAGAAGCTTTCCCAGTACGAATCGGGCTTCGACGAGAAGATTGCCCAGGTCTTAACCCAGTTAGACGAGCTCTTGCTCACGACAACAAAATCTGCCGAAAAGGCCACTTCCGATGGATCTTCCGAACTCGAGGCTTGTCGTGTAGAGAATTCCGAGTTTCTCAATAACCAAATAATGGATTGGAAATCAAATATCGAGTCTTTGAAACACGATTTCCAAGAGGATCTGGAAAGCCATCGCGAGGAGACGCTGGCGATTCACAGCCGAAGACTGAACTATACGGTCAGCGAGGCCAAGTCTTCAATCAACCAGGTTGCCACCGATGCTCTTGCTCGAATTACCGGCAATCATCGCATGTACTATGGATCGCTCAAACGACTCGAGCGCAAGTATGAGGACCAGGTCGCGCGCCTTATAAATCGCCTTGAAGTTGTTCTTTCTGAAGAACGGGAGTTGGCGAATGCCAATATCGCGCAGAGCACGGATGAGGTCAAGCAGAAGCTCAAATCGCAACTCAAAATGAGAGGCGGTGAACTCGTGAAAACTTACAGACGGCAAGTTGATCAGATGGAGGGCGATTTTGCTAGAGCCAGTGCCAGCTCCTATGAACGGATAGACAGCATCAGGCTTCAGGCTGTTGAGTCGTTGGAAAAACAGGTGCGGATTATCAGGAGTGAACTAGACCGAATCGAGAAATCGTTCAAAGCCGAGCTCTCGCAACTCTCGATCGAATTGCCCGAAATTGAAGAACGCGGTCGCGTGGCAGCCATGTCGGTGTCCGCTTATCTGGCGTCGATGCTCACGCTGGATGCGGATTAGACAGACTAATAAAGCGCTAACAAGGAGAATGCAGAAATGACCCTGGCAGGCAAAAAGCTTCAAATTATTTACGATAGTGGAACCGAATCGCTAGCGAATATAGAGACGGACGCAATCTCGAAGTTGACCGGAACGGCGAATAAAGCTGCTTCTCATCAGAGGACCAGCGCCGCGAGCCATTCTTCCGTCGTCGAAAAAAGAAGTCAGGAGATTGAAGAAGAGCTTCAAGGGATGATGGATAAATCCTTGACGAAGCTGCTCAAGCTGAAGACGGAAGAGACTGACAAATGCAAGGAGCACACTGAGTCTCTGACTGAAGAGCTCAGGCGGATAGGGGATCTGGTCAGGCAATCGGTTGAGGCGATTAAGGCTGGACTTAACGACAAGCTTGGAGATGTCAGTCGAGAGCTCTCCTCAGAGTTCGACAAGACCTACGAGCAAAACGTCTCTGCGCTAATGGCGAGCAACTTCGAGGGCAGCAAAGAAATACGCTCCCATGCCAACGGTTTGACCACGACTTTGCAGCAGAAGCTGGATCAGAGTGTCTGGGAGTCGAAGGGCAGCGAGAAGCAGACGGTTTCTCAGCTCTACAAAAACTATATGCAAAAAGCCAGCGCCATCGAGACACACTTCTCTCAAATCATGCAGCAGTTGTCGTCGGAATTTCAAGTTCAGTACAAAAAGCTTGAAGATGGTGCTGCCAAAGCGAAAGCCGATATAAGCAAAGATGTAGATGCCGCTCTCAGTCAGATTGAGGAAGTGTCAGCCGAAAGCGAACACGATCTCAATCAGTTTTTCTGTACGATTAGCGAAGAACATGAAACCGAGCTTGACAGTGAGTTGAGCAAAGTCAGCCGTGAGATTTCGCAGAGTCATTCCAGCGCTACGGATAATCTCCGCCAGAAGACCCAGGATTGCAGCTCCAGCCTTTTGACAGAGGCGACGACGTCTCTGGAGACGCTCAAGACCTTCTGCCAAAATACGGTTGAAAATGCAGAGACTCTGCATAACGATTTTCTCAATCGGATGGAAGGTCGGGTCACAGGAAGCAAAGACACTCGAGAGCAGCTCGAGACCACAAAGTCAGAAACGATCAAAGAAATTTGCGATGAGCTTGCCGCCATGCGGCGGAACTTTGAGGACAAGCTCGACAGGCTGAGTCAGGATGCGGAAAACAGCGTCAAGCAGGTATCGGTCGAAGTGGAGCGTGAGATTAAGACCGCCCACGCGCGTTGTCTAAGCAAACTTGCCGACGACGGACAGGCGGCGAAGTACGAGATCGACAAAGAGACGCGAAGGTTGTTGACGCTGATAGAGCAGCACAAGCGCGCCGCGTTGAGCGAAATTGCTGCGGCTGCCGGAGCCGATCCGACCAGATAAAGATTGAGATGCCCTTTCTGAATGCGACGAACGAACCGAAAAACGAGAAAAATATATGCATCAATTGCTACGCCAAAATCAAGTCAGATACCTGGATGTAAAACCCTACATTCGAACATTTAGCCGCAACAACCCAACCGAGTTGGGTGAATGGGCTAAAGAAGAAGGCGCCCTTTTCGAGCCCGGCACCTTGATTTTTCTGCTTGAGCCGGCAAAACGGCCACCAGGCATGTCCTCCTTCGCCCGTGGCCAACAGCCGGCTGAGGTAGCGCAGGATGCCTTCAGAGTGAAAGATATGTGCGTCGTCGTGGACAAAGTAGAGAACAAGTGTTGGGTCTTGGCAATATCGCCAAGTGCTTTCGAGCTGCGCTTCATCGACACGCTCTTTCGTGAAAAATCACAGAAGGCGTTTCTGGAAGGATTGGATTTCAACTATCTTGCCGCTCAGCCCAGACCTCAGCTCAATCAGGCCAAACTGAAGGAGCTAAGACAGTTGAGCACACTGTATAGCAAGTCGGGTTCGAGGAGGACGGTTGCGCAGGATGGTTCGGGTCCCGACGAACCTGCCAAAGCGATGCTTGCATTTCTTGGCGCTGATCTGAGCGCCAGTGTCGGTAAGCAGGTCATGGAGCTGGGATCGATTTGTAACATGATCTTTGCGCCCGAGAGCGTTCAGGAAAACAAATTGCAGAGCATGGTGAAGAGCTGCTTCACGCCGATACTCGCCAGTGACAAGCTAAAAGCCTCGCCAGCCGTTGGCACAAAGCAGGTGTTGGAGAGCCAGACCCTAATAAACGAGGAGGTTTCTCTCTTGACTCAGGCCTACCTCGAAAGTGAGGCCAAAGAAGCGGAGGACTATCTCTCCAGTCAGCCTGACTTAGGTAACGAGAACTGGAGTCCAGCTGCACCGCTTCCGAAAGAGACGGAAGAGTTCAAAAAGCCGGATGTGCCACCGTCTCCGGAGCCACCGTCAGGATTTGACATTGGAGCATTTGCTCCTCAGCCTTCAAAGGAGCTTCTCGGTCAACCAGCCGCTCTCGATGCAGCTCCTGATATTCCGATGCTTCTTACAGGCGAGCACCAGATCGTGACAGTCGGGGATGCGAAGAACGGACAGTCTCAGAAGGTCCCCTCTTTACCGGCATGGTATATGACTACGCACGATGTCGCTGAGATGAATCAGGTCGCGATTCGTCGTACGCAGGTCTCGCCATCGATGCCCGAAGGGCTCGATAAGCTGGAGACGGAACTTTCTTATGATGCGTTGCCAGTCGTCGATACTCGCTTCCGTGATTCGCAAGAATCGACACCTGAACCGATCAATCCAGCTGCGGTTGTTCCAGATGCCGTGAAGCCGACTTTCTCTGAACAGTTCAAAGCCGACTATGACAGAGGACAAGCTGGACAGGCTGCCTTCCCGTCTGTTTCCAACCTGTTTGAGACAGCTGCTCCTCTTGTTCCGGAAGAGCCTCAGGAGCCGGTCAGTTGGCCCACTTCTGAGGCGGAGAGTCCTTCGTCCGAGCCTGGCAAAGATTATGTTGACTCGATTTTCGAAGAGGGTGGTGGTCGAAGCTCTCTGGAGAGCAATCCCGACGCGCGCGAGCTTCAGATAGAGCGCCGGCGGAAAAAGCCTGTCCAGCCGGGTGATTGGCAGCCACTATCCACGGTGCGCGAACCGGACAAGGAAGAATGGAGCAAAGACGAAACAAAGAGCGCCAGTGAAGTCGCCCGGCCGACGATGGATTTGCCGGCCGATGGTGGTCTTTTTGACAAACTTGCTGGCCAGACTTCGGATGAACTCGGCCAGATCGTCGACCAGGCTCCCGGTTGGGGCGTAGACGAGCCTGCGCCAGGTGGTGTACCCACCAACTTGAAAGATATGTTGACCGTCGATAGTGCTGTATTCTCTACCGCCCATACCCCGGAAAGCGGGACAGCGGCGGTAGAGAGCGTCCTGGCAGAGATTACTCCTGCGGTAGCTGTCGGCCCGCCTGATGCCACCACATCCGGTGCGAGCGAGGCGGATGGCTCGCCGGAGCCCTGGACGAAACTGCCGCATAAGAGCACTGAGAGCCCGGTCGACTCGATGGGCTGGCAACCGCCTGACTCCCTTGATGAAGTTGTCCCGGCCGCCCAGGGGGCAGCCGGCTGGGCCTCGCTGGCTAACGGAGGCAGTGCTCCCGAACCTGCGGCAGCTAGCGCTGTGCTTGAAGAGTCCAAAAATCCAGAGGATCACGAGAACTACAAGGAGCTTGCCAAAGCACTTAATGGCTTGATGGATTCCGAAGGTGTAGAAAGCCCACCGAGTGTCGTTGCTCCGGTCGAAGAAAAAACTGAGACGGAGCCAATTCAAGTAGATTCCGAGAAGTCTCCCTTTGAAAGCCTGGATGCGGAAATTTCGTTGCCGACCAGCTCGGCGGACGAAGCTGTAGCTTCGCTGTTTCCACAACCTGCTGTATCAGAAGAAGCAACGGCCGAGCCTACGGAAACACCTATGCCCGCTGTCGCTTTGCCTGAAGAGGTCACTACTGCTGGTGGATCTTCTGAAGCGTCGCCCCCTTCTTCCTTCTCCGGTGAAAAGCTATTCCCGCGACGGTCCGTCATTGAAGACGACGAGCCCTCTCCACCACCAGTTTCCACCCGTTCGGGAGGCTCTTTGTTCCCGACTCCTTCGCCGTCGCAAACAGAATCATTATTCCCTCGTCCGGCGGAGGTGATCGAAGAGCAACCGGATACGGTGCCAGCTCCGCCGGAGCCGCAAGCGCCTGAACCTGAGCTGCTGCAAGGTCCTTCGATTCCGGTTGCAGAGCCGATTGTTGCAGCTGAGGTCGTGCCTCCAACTGAAGCCAAGGAGAACATTGAACTAGCTTCAGCTCCGGTATTGGCCGACGAACCGGTTGTCGAGACCCAGACAGAGCAGCGAGCAGAGCCGGTCAATCCGGCAGCCATGGAGCCGATCAATCCGGCGGCTATCGAGCCTCCCCAGCCCGCTGCAGAGATCGTTGCCGAACCGAGTCAAGAAACGGTTGAGAAAGATATTTCCCCGCTGAAACCGGACGAACTCCCTCCCTCTGTGGCATCCGAACAGGTCAAGCCAGAGCCGATTACCACCGATTCGTATTTGTCGGAGGTAGAACCACAGGTGGTGCCAGCGCTGGAAACCGATCTGTCCGACAGCGTTATCGACAAGGTCCTAGATCTGGCCGAAGCAGAGCCTGCAGGAGAACCAGCTGAAATGCTGCAACCTGATGACGAGCAGGGTCGGGAGATGACTCAAGACCTAGATAAGGCCATATTGCAGAAATTCAATCGGTCAAACAAATCGATGCCTCAAAGCGTCGTTGAAGAGCTCAAATTTGCCCCTGAGGAAGAAGCCCTGGTTCAGGCACCACCATCGGTGCATTCGCCTGCTGAGGTGCCTAGCGCGCAGGTTCTGAGCGACGCCACACTCGAGCTTGAACAGACTCTTTCTCATGATGACCTGGACGACTTGGGGCCCTCGTATTCGATATCTTCTGTCACTGCGCCGCTTATCACACCGCCTCCTCAGGAAGTGCCACCATATATACCAGCGGGACTGGCGGATAGACAGCCGATCATTCCTCCGGCACCGCGGAAGGACGACCAGAGCTTGGTTAGCAGCCCATCTCTGACCGAGGTGGAGGAGCCGGCCGCTGCAATTGCTGAGCTACTCCCTGAGAACCTCGAGGATTCCGGAGTCTTCTTGACCGAAAGACCGCAAGGGAAAAGTCCGACAGCATCGGGAACTCATCGCGCTGTCCAGCCGGCTATGGAACCTAAACTCGTAATCTCTGAATCGACCAGGTTCATGGCCAGATTGAATCAGCGTCTTTCCGAAGCTGATAAGAAGCTCTCCAACCGGTGCGATCAGTCTCGTGATCGTTTGATCAGAGAGTTGGAAGCGCTGGTCGACGAGGCTCGCAAGGTAGAGCGGCAGAATGAACTGACAACGGGCAATCTGACCGAGCGACTTATTGCAAACCTGGTCAAGGTCACTGCCGATGTCAAAGCCAGGATTGCAAAATCTGCAACCGAAAGCAGGGAAGCGCTTCGCGATGCGATCCAATCAGCAGAAGAAAGCATTTCGGACTTAAATCGTGAATTGACTCAAGAGTTAGACTCTGTTGAAGAGAGATTCAAAGCCGATTCAGATAATCTCACCGATAAGACTCGAGCTGTCCTAAATCAACATGCGCAGGATCGCATCACCGAGTACAACCGCAAGGTAGAGGAGATCTCCAACGCGCTCGAGGCGGTTTACAAGCACCATGTTGGTGTAATGATGACGCGGTTCTCCAAGTTCGAAACGCGACTTACTGAAGAGATGACTGCAATCATTACCTCCCTCGATCGCAACGTCGCCTCCATGAGTGTCGAAATCGACGGCTCCTGGGATCGTGCATCAGAAAAGCTCACCAGCAGTCAGACTGAGTTTGCCAATAGTGTGAGTTTCCTGGTTCATACTTGCAAAGCCGAGATCAAGCAGGTCCACCTGGACGCGCATGCCAGTACGGTTTTCCCAAGATTGCTGGAAAATAAGGACATATTCCGAGCGATGTTGGCGGATATGAGGCGCAACTTCGAGGAGCAGTCCGACAAGATTCGCAAGCAACAGGTTGACGGGTTAAGCTCCACGATAGACAAGGCTCGTTTCGAACTCAATACGGTAACGAGGGAATGTTTAAGCACAATAGAGTCAGTTGGAAAAGGACAACAGTTTGGACTAGAAGAGCTGTACACCTCTACAGCCAGGAGACTGGAAGACCTAATCACCATCGTTGAAAGCAAGCTCAAGACTGCCAAGAAAGAAATTGTCAACAATGATGAGGCTTGTATGAAAACGTCTGAGTCTTCACGTGTCGAGGATGAGCCTGCGTTCGCGAAGGAGAAGCAGCAAGCAATCTCGGCCCTCAACGACTGCCGCACCAAAGCAGATAATGCGCTGGAGACGCACATCAGCTCGAACTGCCTCACCCTTGAGCACTTCAGCGAAGAGTTGCAAGAGGACCTGGCGAAGCAGCGTGCAGACTGGACTGCACAGGTTCGACTTTCGGCAGACGAAAGCATTATGCGTGTGAAACAGGCGATTCAAGATGCCTTCCAGTCGATCGAGACTGAGAAAGAAAAATTCATGGAATAAATCGTTACGGAGAAGGCAATGCCGATGAGTTCAGTGCCGTTTCAAAAACGGCGCTCCATGCCATTGCCGTAAGGAACAGTTAATCTCTTTGCCGTTTAGGATGTCAAGCCGAAAGGGCATAGGGAAATTGGAGGTATTAGTAGCAAGGAAACCAGGTGGGGCAAGAAAAGTGTCAATATAAAGGATTCCGATCTGAACAGTTATCCCGACCACCAAGTACC
The DNA here is from genome assembly GCA_964541355.1 of uncultured Candidatus Obscuribacterales bacterium. Lineage (GTDB taxonomy): Bacteria > Cyanobacteriota > Vampirovibrionia > Obscuribacterales > Obscuribacteraceae > JADYXR01. Next base: position 9,974 of record CAZISK010000033.1, on the reverse strand, counting down.
TCCACCTCTAGCGGAATTCGCCAGAGATTGGCCTGGCCTTGATTATGATGAAGAATCGAACGAGATCTTCCTTTATCACGGCACCAATTGCTATCGACGCTGGGAAATTAACAAGTCAGGCTTTCTGGAGCCTGGTCGAAACCACTACAGTTTTTTCTCAACCGATCCTCTCGACGCCTATACTTATGCTCGTGCCGCTTGCATGCGTGATATCGGGCCCAATTCGTTTAACTCCCTGATTTGTGAGCCGGTTGTGCTTAAGGTCAGGATGAACAGTCGAACCTGGCTTCAGGTCGACTTTCTGAAGCTCAGTACTGGTGAAGACACTGCTGCCCCAGTTTTTGAAGCAGCCGTCCTCGGACCAGTTTCATGCACAAACATTGTCGACGTTTTGCACTGTACACATGGGCGACGCCTGGGTGCAGGAGAGACGAATCGGACTTTCGAAGATGGCAGATTTTTGGCGAGCATCCGACACTTGAAGGATAAGCTAGGTCAGAACCGGGTTGATTCCTGGGTTTTGAGAAAGCTAGGCATAATGAGACAAACCGTTGAAGTTAGGCTTTCTGGCGGGGAAGTTCCTGAGTTGACGTCTGATGACCACTTGAGGAAGCTTAGACAGGCGAGAGCCTGACTCTTACCCATATAATCAGGAGCATGGATAGAACAATTCAATTGTTAATGCGCAGTGCTTTGTTTGCCGGTGTAGCCTGGCTAATATCCTTTCCATGTGCTTGGGCTCAAGAATCCGCCATGAGTGAATCGGACATGCAGCAAATGCTGAATCAAATGAATTCTTGGAATCAACCTATTAGTCGTCCGCAAGCTCAATACGGTGGTTCTCAAATGCAGGGCTGGCAACAGCCCATGAATATGTTACCAGTGAATCAAGGCATGATGGGGATACCGACGAATCAAAGCATGACGCAGCAGCCCGTGTACGGTCAGATGTCTACTAATCAGCCGATGATCAATCAAGGCATACCGATGAATCAGGGTATGATGCAGCCTTCTATGCAGCAGCAAGCGTTTCAAGGGATGCAGCCGATGCCGCAGACGCATGGAATGGGAATGGGAATGGGAATGGGGCAGCAAATGCAACAGCAAATGCAACAGCAAATGCAACAACAGCAAATGCAACAGCATCAAGCGATGGGAATGGGGATGCCGCAGACTCAAGGGATGTCGTTTCCTCCGTCAGGTGTGCCGATGATGGAAATGAGCAACGGTATGCCTGTTCAAACAGGCGGAGTCTCGACCCCGGGTGTGGGACCGAAATTCAATTTGTCCAACATCTTTGGGGGCGCTCGACCAGGTGGGTTCGGTGGAATAGTTCGGCAGATGGCTCAGCTCAACCAGAGCGGTGGTGGTTCCACAAGCTCACAGCAGCAATCGGCCATGGATGCAATTCAGTATGAGCTCAGCCGGGCGAAATCAATGGCAGCGCAGGCAGTCGCAAACATGAACGCCGCAACGAGTACCGACGAGCAGTCCTACAAACAGTCATGCGCATCTGAAGCGCGTTACTATGCCAACCAGGCACGTGCTGCAGCTGAACGTGCCGAATCCCGTGCCTATGACGCTCCGCAAGGTCGTGGAATGGCCAGCGCCGCTCGTGCCGAAGCGAATCGTGCATACTCCGCAGCCGCCTACGCTCAACAGGCCGCGGACGGCTGGTAACTCAGGTTGCCGACAAGTCAGAAAAGCTTGGAGCAAAAAGGCATTGGGAATACGTGTATATATGCTAACAGTTACCTGAGGGAAATGGTGCTTGATACGGCGAACTCTATTTTCTCTTTTGACTTTCAATGTGATCGTGACTCCAGCTTTTGCTGCTGCAGATCTGGAAGGTAAGGTCGATACGACTGAGCTTTCGGGCGAAGAGAGCCAGGCTCAACGCCAACCATTGCAGGGAGGTGTCAAGAACGATGCGTCGTTGAACCCTTCGCTAAAAGTGATTCCTGGGCAGAAGGCACCACCCAATCTGCAATCTGAGGTACCGAAGTATTTTTATCCTACCGGCGCAAAACTGACTCAATATCACGGTAGCAGTCCCATTTCTTCGTCTCCTGGCGAGCAGACCGAGTACCCGATTCTCAGAAGCCGGACTCCTTCGCTTGCGCCTCTACCGCGTGTCTGGCATGAGATTCCTGCTGTGTCAAGCTACACAATCACTCCTCGCAACGGAGTCATGTCCTGGGCTGAAGGATATGGTGTCTCTACGACAAGCAGCGCCAGATCGATAACGACGCGTACACCTTCACACGAAGTATCGGCAGAGCCCTCACACCGCGGTGTTACATCGTATGCTCCCGGTTACGAAATACAACAAGGCACTTCTCATGGTGGCATTACTCACTATACCCCCGCACCATCCGTTCCAACACAATTTTCTCCCGCACAAATTGCTCTGATTTTTGGCGAGCGTCATTCCGTTCCTGTGCCGGTCTCGCGTAACGGAATAACGTCATACGCACCTGGCTATGAGTCTATAGCGGAACCGACGTCGAGTAAAGGCATCACTTCAATCGGCCCAGGGCAGGGACATGCTAACGGTACTAAATATGGTGGCGCGCTGTCTCGAACGCCTAGCTGTGAAGTCTCTATCAATACTCCAAGGAATGGGGTGGTCTGTTGGGACTCTCGGTACGAGTCGTCTGTGACGAGCAACGGTTTGATTAAGCAAACAATTGGTGGCATGTGGTCTTTGCCATCAAGCACACCGGAGTCCGGAAGAAACCCAAGGCCACAGGAACTGGCGTTCAAGCCTTTGTTTGTGCAGCCTATAGTCGATGCCGAACCTCCGCTCCGGGCACAGACCTTGCCCTTGGGCGGAGGCGAGAAGACCGCTAGTATGGCTACACCAGAGGAGAAAATGACCTGGGACGAATGGTACAAACGTATGGCAAGAGCAATCTATGCGCGATGGCAAAATGCCAAAGTTGGCCCTGGAGCTGCTCGTGTGCTTGTCACTGTAACGAGAGATCGAGACCTTGTTGGGCGCGTGCGAGAGTTTTGGCCCGCTGCTGACGTTGCTCGAGATGTCGATGAAGAGACCGATTTCAGATCTGAAGCCTTGAAATCGGTGAATCTGGTCAGTTCTTTTGAAATCCCAGAGTTTCCGGAGGGCTCCGATCTACCTTCCGTCTCGTTCGAGGTCGACCTCAAGCGAAAGGTTGACGGTCCAACCGGGTTTGATGTGGCTGGCGTTCTTGATAATGTGAAGCCAAGTGAATCATCTAAGAAAGTCCAACATAAACAGACCTCCAAAAAGAAATAGAACCAGTAGATTTAGTCGGTCGAGTTATGCGAAAACCTCGCCGCCACAGCTAAGAGCTCGCCTTTTCAGTTTTGAGGTTTCTAGTACCGTTTGGGAAAAACTCCAGCTTCTTGCAAGGTGGTTAACCTTGACGCGAAGATTGTTGTCCGTGAAAAGCGGCATGGACTGAACATTTTCGCGCTGACCGATTGATGATGCAGGAGAAAAATGTTAACCGAATTCGGTCAAAGAATTTCTTCCTGTTGTAGTGTCGGCGACGAAAGGTCGCATAGGTACTGCCATATCAGACGAAATCGCCCAATTGAACTTTTTCCCTCTTACCTCCGTTCTTAGAAGTAGGAGGTAACTGCCCATGAAAATACAAAACTGTTGCTCACCGTTAGAATCAAGTCGCCAGGAGGCGATGCGTCTGGTTATGGAGGACTTTTTCATTCAATTCGTTGACAACCAAGATTGCATTCAAGCAATAGTCAATTTTCACAATCGAAACAAGCATCTCTGCTTGCTTCGCTGCACATGCGGTAATGTAGATCTACCAACTTGTGTTCGTGACCGGAGCGTCGTCTGTCAGAAGTGCAATAAGGTATGGTGGCTTACTGCCACAACAGTCTTTAGTCGTGCCAGAGATCTAAGACCCTATATGGCTACAATTAAGCTGATGGAAATTGGCATAAAAGTCCTATCGCGTGACCTGGTTGAGATGTTCGGGATTGCATTATCAACTGCGTTCGTGATCGTCAAGAAAATCACCGTGGTTATTGCCGAGTACATGAAAGACAATTTCTTGCAGGTCAGCTCGAAGGACCTCACTTCAGTGTATTGCAAGCGTAGCATTGCGACCGAGAAGTTCTCACATCCTGCAAGTGAGGTGGATGCCTTCGATCACCAGCGAGACTTCGTTGTTGAGGGAGTAAAAGCAGCGCAGATTGGATCAAGCATTGATGAGCCAAATTCGGCGAAGCGGGCAGGTACATACGCTCAATCTATCCTTCAAAACTTGGATCCTGTTGCGACGACGATTTACGAGGCGTTGTCCAACGAAGAAATTCTGTTTGACGCTTTAGCTGTGAAGACTAATTTGCCAGCACAAAAAATAAATTCACAGTTGACAATACTTGAACTGGAAGGCCTTGTTGATTGCCTGTCTGGTAATTTCATCAGACGAAGACATACAGAACTCGATGAACCAATTTCTACAGTTTCGAGTCGTTCAGTTTTGGATACCACGATTTTGCAAGGAGATCATTCAGTTGTTGTTCAGTCCCTTTCGGCTCATATCAAGGATTTCCACCAGGGCTCAAGCCGGAAGTATATTCAGCTCTACGCCGCTGACTTCTGGTGCCTTATGGATCGTGAGAGATGGGGAAACGGTGCACTGCTAACAGCATGCTTGCGCTCAAAGTCAGTTGCTTGGAGGGAGATTTTGGCGTATGTATCGCCAGTGTACATCAAGCTGTTCCCGGCTTCAGCATCCGTTGCTTAGATTGTAGAAGCACATCCAATCGAGTTGTGTAACAAAAGTGCGAACCAAATGTCATTGGTTTGGAAGCGGCTGACGATTTTTTTTCCTCTCAAATCGGGAATATGCTGCCTCCGAACCACGTGAAACGGCAGACCTGTCTACGTTCTCATGTCAGTTTGTCGCTGACGAGCGGTTCATAAAAAGGAGTGGTTCTCGGTCCCATCCGTTTCACGACAGATTTTGCTTCTCAACAAGAAATTGTTGTCGATAAAGTGCTGCATACAGTCCTTGTCGAGCAAGCAATTCATCATGGTCACCGGCATCTACAATGCGACCACCGTCAATTACAAAGATAACGTCGGCACTTAGAATAGTTGATAATCTGTGCGCAACGACGAGGCTTGTCCTGCCTTCCATCAGAGGAACAAGCGCTGCTTGTATCAGCGCTTCGTTAGCCGAATCCAACGAGCTAGTCGCCTCATCTAGAATTAGTACTTTGGGGTCTTTTAACAACACTCTCGCTATCGCAAGTCTTTGCCGTTCACCGCCGCTGAGCTTGTGCCCGCGTTCACCAACGATTGTTTCAAACCCGGCTGGAAGGGCACTTATGACGTCGTAAATGTTGGCTGCTTTAGTCGCATCCATGACATTGTCAGTGGTGGCATTTGGACGAGCATACAGAAGATTGTTCAGTATAGTGTCGTGGAATAAGTACGTCTCCTGCGTCACAACGCCGATGTGTCGGCGCAGATCAGCCAGTCCGATTGATTGCAGGTCCTGTCCGTCGATGTAGATCTGACCCTTCTGTGGCAAGTAAAAGCGAGGGACAAGGAGCGTAATTGTGGATTTCCCCGCGCCGGATGGACCTACGAATGCTGCTACCTGACCTGGTTTGACCACAAAGGAGATGTCGCTAAGCACTTCCGAGCGTTCGGGATAGGAGAATGATACGTTTTCGAATCTGACCTCACCGGCGATATTTCCCAGAGGTTCAATATCGGCGTTAGCATCGAAAGCCTCCTCCTTCATATCGAGATAGTCGAATATTCGCTCAAACACTGCTAGAGCACTGATTATCTGTGCTTGGACTCCCGCCAATGCGGATGCCGGTGTATACAACCGAGATAGCAATGCGACAAATGAGACTACAATCCCAACTGTCAATCCTTGATTGATGCAAAACCACCCGCCCGACAACCAGATGAAAGCTGGACCGATAGTCACCGTAGCGGCGATGGCCGCCATGAACCAACGACCTACCATCGCCAGTCGAATCTCTGTTGTCATTAGGTCCGTGCTAAGTCGATAGAATCTTTCGTGCTCATACTGTTCGCGAACGAACGATTTCAAAAGCAATATGCCCGATACAGACAGTGTCTCCTGCTCTATCGCATGAACTTCGTCGCGTTTTTTGCGGGTTGCTTTGCGGATTTCATACATCTTTCTGCCGACGGGCCAAAGAGGAAAGATCATGAATGGAATCAGCAGGATCGAAACTATTGCCAGTCGCCAATCCAGAACGAAGATAGCAAACAAGGTGGTGACGATAACAACCAGGTTTGTGATGATTGAAACAAGGGTTCCAGATACGACGCCATCGATGCTGTCGACATCATTGGAGACGCGGTTCATTATTTCGCCGGTCTTTGTACTTGTGAAAAAGTCGAGCGGCATACGGTGCATATGACCCATGAGACTGGCTCGCAGGTCTCGCATAATGCTCTCGCCAACATAAGCATTCAGGTAGCCTTGATAAACACCGACGAGGGCAGCAAACACCGCAGCACCGATCATCGCGGCTACAAGTTGTGCGACCAGACCAAAGTCTTTCAATGGTATTGCCTTGTCGATCAACCACATTGTCAGTATCGGTGGTAGAAGTCCAAGCAGCGCCACGACAAGAGTACAGACTAGGACCTGAGTCTCTTGCTTCCAGTAGGGCAGAAACAGATTGCCAATCCGTCGCCAGTCAATCGGCTTTTCGACCTTCGGCTTTTTGGGGTCGAACATGTCCGACCACATAAGATGGACTGGGGGTGCACCGCTGAACATAATCACACCTGCTTGAGCGAGTTCCGAAATCTGATTGTAACTTCACATCCACAACTGGCAGGATTCCCTGCTACTAATTACACGCTTTGCTGGTTTACCCAGATTGTCTGTTTGACCAGTCCGATCAGGCGATCTATTTCGGTTTCGTCGTTGAAAAAGTGGACTGCGATACGTACCCACCCATGCCTTACTGTCGTAACCACGCCGTTATCGAGCAGCGTATTGTAGATCAAGTCAGAATCCAGATGGGGATGATAAAACGATACGATGCCAGACCAGTAGTTGTCCCATCGCGGACTGACTATTGTACAGTCGAGAGTTTGAAGTGCTCCTGCAAGACGATTAGTAAGCGCGAAAATCCGACCGGCAATGTTGTCTATTCCTTCTTCTAACAAAAGGTCTATGCTCGCTCCCAGTGCCGCGATACCAGGAAAGTTCGGCGTACCTTCCTCGAATCGGCGAGCCGAGTCGAGCAACCTTGCCTCACATGCCGAAAAGGAGTCAAAATGCGTAGAAAACGGGTCATCTACGCTCAACCAACCGAGGTTCGGTACCCATGGCTCTTCAAGCCATTTGGGGCTGACGTAAAACAACCCTATACCAGGTGGAGACAGCAACCACTTCTGCGCTCCGGCAGCGACGAAGTCAGCTCGACACTGTCTGGCTGAGAACGGTAGCGCCCCGAGACCCTGGATCGCGTCGACAACGAATATGAGGTTATTTTCTTTGCAGAATTCGCCCAGTGCCTCCATGTCGCGGCGGCATCCATCATCGTATTGTACGAAGCTTACAGCCAGCAGTTTGGTTTTGTCGGTCAGCATGTTAGATACTGCAGCTGGTGTCACTAGCGGTCTTTGCAGGTCGTCCCGCTCAGGCCTGAGCCAGCGAATTTTCACTCCGAGCGGCTCCAGCGAAAGCCAGGGAAAAATATTCGACGGAAACTCCGATTCCGGGAGGATTATTTCATCGTCCTGTTCCCACGGTATCATTCGGGATGCCAACCAGAGACCGGCGCCTGTGTTCTTAACAAAGGCAATGCATCTGGCATCGCAATCGAGAAGTCGAGCCGCACTTTCTCTTGTGCGCTTCATAACCGACATCCATTTCCCAAATGCGGTCGAACTCTCCTCCATAAGAATGGTGTTGAACGCTTGCGCCGCTTCGAATGTAGGACGCGGAATCGGACCGCTGGCGCTGCTCATGAAGTACGCGAAGCGTTGCTTGATTGGAAAGAGCTCGATCAGTTTCTCCAGCATTTTCTCTTTAGATATGACTTGCTGTTGCCAATCATAGTGGCAATAGTCATATGAGAAAGAATACACAATCTCTTTATTAGAAACATATAGTGTTTCATGCTCTTTTTGAAATCGATACGCAAGTCGCTGTATTTATGAGATTCTTCAGACCCAATTTGCAAAATAGTTGGCCAAGATTGGTTTGCTTGTAGGGAGTCTTACACGCAATCTAGTTGTCAGTGGCGAGGTGGCAATATATCCTTTGTATAAAGATGTGATTCGAACTGTTGGAGGAGCTGGCATGGCGGTGACACAGAGCAGTGCCGTAACAACGTGCAAAATTCTAGTAGGCGGCGAGTGGATTGATTCTACGGCAACTGAATTCGGGGAGGTGTTCAATCCTTCGACCGGAGAGGTGATTGCTAAAGTGCCTTTGGGCAATGGCGATGATGTGGACAAGGCCGTGCAGGCGGCACAGGCAGCGTTCCTCGAGTGGAAAGAGGTTCCCGTAGTCGAGCGGGCGCGAGTGATGTTCCGATTCAAGAGTTTACTCGAATCCAACTACGAAGAGATAGCTCGCTGTGTCACAAGAGAGCATGGAAAGACCTTGCCTGAAGCGCGTGCTTCAGTGCAGCGAGGTATCGAAGTAGTCGAGTTTGCCTGCGGTATTCCCAGTCTTTTCATGGGTGAGTCTATGGAAAACATAGCTCGCAACGTGGATTGTGAAACGGTGAGACACCCGCTAGGTGTTTGCGTGGGTATCACACCATTTAATTTCCCCGCGATGGTTCCGCTCTGGATGTATCCTGTAGCACTCACATGCGGTAACACCTTTATTTTGAAACCTTCAGAGAAGGTTCCACTGTCGAGTCTTTTGATCGCTGAGCTACTCATCAAGGCCGGTATTCCAAAAGGCGTTTTCAATGTGGTACATGGCGGAAAAGAGTGTGTTGATGCGCTTCTTACGCATCCCCTTGTGAGGGCGGTTTCCTTTGTGGGATCTACACCAATAGCCAAGTACATTTATGAAACCGGAACGAAGCATGGTAAGCGAGTGCAATCCGCTGGTGGAGCCAAGAACCATATCATCATCATGCCAGATGCCGATATGGAGCAGACGGTGCAAGCGCTGCAGGCCTCAGCTTTTGGCTGCGCTGGCGAAAGATGCATGGCCGGAAGCCTCGCTCTTCCAGTGGGCGATGCTGCTGATCAAATCGTGCCCTTGCTTGTAGAGTCGGCTTCGAAGATGAAGGTCGGTCGTACCGATATCGGAGACGGTGCCGATATGGGACCTGTAATTACAGCTCAACATCTGAAGCATGTTCGCACAATGATTGACAAGGGTGAGAAGGAAGGCGCTGACATCGCACTTGATGGGCGCAGTACAAAGGTCAGTGAGGGTAGCAACGGCTACTTTATTGGTCCCACAGTGATCGATAAAGCCACCCCAGAAATGTCGGTCGTTAGGGAAGAGATATTCGGACCGGTATTATCAGTGGTGCGATGTCAGAATATTCAGGACGCGATAGATATTGGCAGAAATTGCGAATTCGGCAACGGTGCCGTGATCTTCACCAATAGCGGTGCTGCAGCTCGTGAGTTCAAGCGCCACTTCAATGCCGGTATGATCGGCATCAATGTCGGCGTTCCTGCTCCGATGGCATGGTTCCCGTTCACAGGTTGGAATCATTCCTTTTTTGGAGACCTTCACATCCAGGGCCGCGAAGGCATCCAGTTCTATACACAGCAAAAAATGACAATGACTCGATGGTTCAATACTCAAAGTGGCAAGTTTCAGGATCCAATCTGGAAGCCGCGCAACAAGTAGCTGTAAAAGAGGCGCACCCACTCGCGACCTCACCTGACTCGGGCGGATTACTGCCCGAGTCTTTTTTTGGTGTGCCAGGCATGTTCGATATCTAGGAGGTGAAAGTCCTTTACACAA
>CAZISK010000032.1:0-18964 GCA_964541355.1 uncultured Candidatus Obscuribacterales bacterium | reverse complement strand
GCCAACCCCAACGCCGTAAAGCCATGCCACCGCGCCGGAAATTCAAACAGCTCTTGCAGAAAGAAGACTGGGACGGCATGGTGGCGATGGCCCGCGAGCAGGAACGCGAAGGTGCTCATGTCCTCGATGTCTGCACGGCCTATGTCGGGCGCAACGAAATCAGAGATATGACGACTTTGATCAAGCGTCTCAACACAGAACTGCAGGCACCAATCGTCATTGACACGACTGAATTTCCAGTGCTGGGCGCCGCTCTCGAATGCATCGCCGGCAAGCCGATCGTCAACTCGATCAACCTGGAAGACGGCGTGGACAGCATGATGCGCAAAGTCGAGTTGATCACGCGCTTTGGTGCTGCAACCGTCGCATTGACAATCGACGAAGACGGAATGGCGAAGCTAGCCGATAAGAAGCTCGCCGTCGCCCGACGCATTCACGACCTGTGCGTCAGCGCCGGTCTTGCTCCACACGACATAATTTTCGACGCGCTGACATTCACATTGTCGACAGGCAACGAAGATGATCGACAGCTTGGCTTTGAAACGCTCAAAGCCATTAAGATGATAAAAGAAGAGTTGCCTGGAGTAAAAACGATTCTGGGTGTCAGCAACATCTCATTTGGATTCGATCCTCTCATCAGACAGACTTTGAACTCGGTATTCCTGCACTTTGCCGTGGAATACGGGCTCGACATGGCCATTGTGAATGCTCAGAAGATTCTGCCGCTGTTCAAGATCAATGAAGAGGAGCGCGAATTTCATCGCAAACTGATCTTTGATGAGCGAACCAAAGACTATGATCCGCTCTTTGCACTGCTCGACTACTATAAGGGTCGCGTCGAGACCTCCGACCAGACAGAGGAAAGAGAGAGCCCAAAAGAGATCGAACAAGTTCTCAAAAACAGGGTAATCGACGGTAACCGAGTGGGACTGGAAAAGGACCTCGAAAAAGCGCTGGATCAATACAAACCGCTCGAGATCATCAACGATATCCTTCTCGATGGAATGAAGGTGGTTGGAGATCTATTCGGCGCCGGCAAAATGCAGTTGCCTTTCGTCTTACAATCGGCTGAAACGATGAAGGCAGCCGTTGCCTATCTAGAACCACATATGGAGCGCATCGAAGGAGCTCATCGCGGCACCATGGTATTAGCCACGGTGAAAGGCGACGTACACGACATTGGCAAAAACCTCGTGGACATAATACTGACCAATAACGGATACAAGGTAATCAACCTTGGAATCAAACAGCCGATCGAAAACATAATTGCGGCAGCGGTGGATAACAAAGCCGACTGCATCGGAATGAGCGGGCTGTTAGTAAAATCTACCGTCATCATGAAGGAGAATCTGGACGTTCTCAACCAACGTGGTATCGACGTACCCGTTATCCTGGGCGGAGCAGCGCTGACCCGACGATATGTCGAGGAAGATTGCCGAAGCTCGTATCGTGGACTGACATTCTATGGACAGGACGCCTTCGATGATCTCAAAATCATGGAAGCGCTCGCGCAAAAGCGCACCGGCAACGGAGCTCTGGCTGAGTTATCAGAAGATGCGTTAATGGCGGCAGTTCATGGAACTGCAGTCGCCGTTCCCGAGAAGCAGCGGTGCGAAGACGACGAGCTGGATGATGACGAAGAGGACGAGAGCATTTCAGAGCCGCCTTCTGCCGAAGTCCAACTTTCTGAGCCGGTCAGCAAAGAGACGTCGTCTCCGGCTGCGCCGAGTTGTGCAAGAATTTCCAAGAGCCACAAAGCACAGATCGACGATCTCGAGAAGAACGGAAAACAGGTTCGCTCCAACGTGGCACGCCATATCGATGTCCCCACACCTCCATTCTGGGGCTCCAGGATTGTGGACGATGTTCCGCTAACAGAGGTATTCGCCCACATCAACAAGACCGTCCTGTTCAAAGGACAGTGGCGAGTGCGACAGGGCGACATGCCTAAATCCAAGTATGATTCGTTGATCGAGGAGAAGTTCAGACCCATACTCGATGAATTAGAGACTCGATGCATCACAGAACAAATTTTGATACCGCGAGCGGTGTATGGTTACTTTCCATGCCAGTCTTCCGACAATGAGCTGATTGTTTACAAAGATCACGACCAATCGACGGAATGGCTACGTTTCAAATTCCCACGACAAAAGCATGGAAAGCATCTCTGCATATCGGATTTCTTTAGATCCGCCGACGAGGGTATGGACGTCGTTGCACTGCAGGTGGTGACGATGGGTCCCCTAGCAAGCAGCTACGCGCAACAACTTTTCGCCAGCGATAAGTACACCGATTATCTATACTTCCATGGACTCTCGGTCGAGTCCGCAGAAGGACTTGCCGAGGTGATTCACAAGCGCATTCGCAAGGAGCTCGGCTATGCAGATCAAGATGCAAAAGAGCTCAATAAGCTATTCCAGCAGGGCTATCGCGGGACAAGATACAGTTTTGGCTACCCGGCCTGCCCCAACCTGGAGGACCAGCAATTGTTGTTTGAGCTCCTCGAACCTGAACGCATCGGCGTGACGCTGACGGAAGAGTTCCAGCTCGTCCCGGAGCAAAGCACATCAGCGGTCATCGTCCACCATCCAGAAGCGAAATACTTTAACATCAAGACGAAAGACAAGGCCGCCAACCTTTCCGTTTAATTTTAGAGGCCAATTTAAGAGAAAACGGGGACTGACGAGAGCGTCTTGTTTTTGCAGAGCGGGTAAACCGATAACGGTTTACACCTGCGCTGGGGACTGACGAGAGCGTCTTGTTTTTGCAGAGCGGGTAAACCGATAACGGTTTACACCTGCGCTGGGGACTGACGAGAGCGTCTTGTTTTTGCAGAGCGGGTAAACCGATAACGGTTTACACCTGCGCTGGGGGATGAGCGCGGCCTGCAGTAAGCGTCGAGAGGCGTACAAGCGGAACAGTCCGAAGCTGGCGCCTGAGTCCGCCTTCATCGGTTGTCAGCCCCCGGAGCCTCTCAGCTCGCCAAGCGATCCAATCTCAATGCAGAAATATTGAGCTGATCGCTTTTGGTCCTTCTCGAAACAATCAGCGCAAAGTTTGAAGCAGTCTCAGAATATACGAGCACCTATGGATGAGATTCCATTGAAAATCGATCCAGATTACATTTTAATACTACGCGTAACGCGCCGACAAATATAATTGACGGTGAAAAATGCGCATTGTCAAGGACAAAAAAAATCGTATATGACACCTTTTCGAAGAATGGGATACTCAATTGCTCTTGTATCTTGCCTGTTTCTAAACAACATGCTGGAGTATCCCGCACTGGCAGACCAGCTCCCACCATTTGCAAAAGCAACCAGCCCACAACTTCCAAGCAACCTCATAGTAGTGGAGCCTGGACAGACGTCCAATCCGATAAAACTGCCAACAGGTGAATGCTGGATCTGGGCTGCACCGAAGGCCGGCCGAGAGTACAAGGCCTGGTCCTGGCACCGGTACGGTCCTTTTAAGCTAACAGACGAAAAGCCATATGTTACGACCTTTACCGGCGATTTAACGCCAAAGCAGGACACTGAAGCAGCAGTGGATCTCAAGAAAAATGAGGCGGTAGTATCATTCAAAAATCCGTTGCCGCTAGTATGTGGATTTGTAGTCGAATCCGGGTCAAGTGTGATCGATAGACAGGAAGAGAAGCGCTCCGCTGCCCTTGCGAAATTCAAAACCAGCGTCCTGGGAGTTTGGCAGATGAGCAGTAACGGAGACGCTACCTTCTCTGTTAATGGCACCGTGCGTAATACCGGAGGTGACCGTGGTATCTGGAAGATGCTTGATCAACGCACGGTTCGGATTAGCTGGAAATCGGGATGGTACAATACATGCGTTCTCGCCCCTGATGGATCTTCGATGACCGGCTTCGGAAGTCACGACAAGAATGCAAAAGATGGGCAAGATGTTTGGGGCAAAAGGAAAGAATTACCCTGACAGTCTTAGCAGCAAAATTTTTCTATTGTGCGCTGTAAATTAGTTTGGCGTGATAGTCAGTGTCGTTCCAAACTATGGTGATGAACTATGACGACTTCAGTCAAGTCCGAAATCGCAGAGATCGAAGAGCGGTTGCGTAAGGATGACTTAGGTCCTGACCCAGAATTTTTCAAGACTTATCTGGAAGATCAGATGGTGCTGATGTCTGATGGCGAAACTGTTTCACCGAAGGCGCACATAGTTGAGATGCATCAACCTGGAAAAGGTCAGAAGTTCGACCGGATTGAGATGACAGACATAAAGATACTCGAGCAGGGCGACACAGTTACCTGCGCCGCCCACAACGAAGGGCCCAAGGACAAGTTCGCCATGAATTTCATGCGAATCTGGGTTCGAAAACCTGAAGGCTGGAAAATCGTGGCCGGCGCCGCCCAACTGACTCAAAAGCCGTAATTAGCTTACTTCAAGGCATCCAAAGCTGCCTGGAGTGCTTTTTGTCGCTCCGAAGGAGGCAGTCTGAGAAATTCCGGTCTGGCCGCAAGAGCTCTGCTTTCCGAAGTGATTGAAATTCCATTGCGAACAATGCTATCGGCCGCTGTGATTGCGCTTCGCTTTTCATGCGGGGACAACGGCAGAATCGATGGATGGCTTGCCAGCGCTCTGGTTTCCGGAGTGATCGGAATCGAACGGCTTGCCAGCATATCTCCTGTTTGTCCACCGCCGGAGGCGGCATTTCTAATTCCTTCCAGAAGCTTGGGGTCGTGGGGGGCACCGGGTATTTTTCCAAGACCGCGCGAAGCGTCTAAGCCTAGTTCGCTGGCTGCAACTGATGCCCTGGTCGAAGGGTTGATGGGAACACTGTTCCTGAGAAGCGCCTCCGTGGCGGATCCGAGGTCGGGTCGTGGAGCCTGTCTAAGGCTGTCCAGCAGCGCCTTGTCAGCCGCAGTCGGATTGCGCACAGCATCCAGCGACAATCTTCCGGAAGCAAATAGCGCTCGACTTTCCTGCGTGATTGGAATTGAATTGCGTACGAGGGCCTCGGTTGCCGGAGTTAATTCACCAGCCGTGCTTCTGGCGGTGTCTAGACCGACCTTTCCAGAAGCCGCGGCGGCCCTGGTTTCCGCTGTGATCGGGATGCCGCTGCGAAGAATGGCATCGGTGGCCGGCTTCAATTCGCCGGCGGCATTACGCACCGTATGCAAGCCAATTTGACCGGCAGCCGCGGCGGCCCTGGTTTCTGCGGTGATCGGAATGGAGCTTGCCAGAAGTTTTTCTGTTGCTGCACCATCGATACCTAGTGCTGTGCCGCCCTTCAATAGCGTGCTTTCGGTTTGAATTGTTGTCTTGAGGGAACGACCACGAGTTACATACAACAGTCCGGCGCCTACGGCCACCGCACCAACAGTAGTGGCTACCGGATGCTCTTTCACTGTTTTAAGGGTTGTATCGAACGCGTCCTCAAGGAGTCGGGTCGCGGCCTGTGACGGACTGAAGTCTTGAAGAGTAACTTTAGGAATGTCAGACATGGTGGGATGCTCCTAATCAGATCGGGGTTAACCATCATAAACAACGGCGCAAAAATGAAAAAACGGTGTAATTACGACTGATGTCTGTATTCGAATTGATAGTGCTGATCGTACTTTTGCTAAATATCAATCTGTGGTTTTGTCGACAAATCGAGTCACCGACTGAGTCCAGAGCAGTTACACATATTTTGGAATCATTAGAAATATCCATAGATTATCCTGAACCCCAATATCAACATTTCGCGATCATTTTGCGGTGTTCAATTGTTGGTTCTGCTAATCCCCGAGACACCGCGCCAATATCTCATGTCACAATATCTCTATAAAAAGCTGGATATGTATTACCATAGTTCTATGACTCACGGAATTACCGGTAATTGGCGCGGGCATTACACATACTCATCGTCTCCGGATGAGGGAAGCAGCTTTGATGCGATTTTTGTCGAACACAAGGGCAGTCTGAAGGGCAACATCCACGACGATGGCATGTTGGGCGAAGCGGCGTTGAACGGCACATTCGAGTTTCCGGATGTGCGCTTCACTAAGGTGTACTACTCGCCAGGGTTACATCCGATTATGTATGAAGGTCAGATGAGCTCCGATGGAAAGACTATTACCGGGAAGTGGACGATTTTCATCGAAGGTGGCGATTCAACACTTCGAGGCACCTGGATGGCGCACCGAACTGACAAAGAAGAAAAGAAAAAAGAGCAACAAGAGACAACCAAGCCTATCGAGATTGAGAAGGTGAGATAAGTCCTGCTCCCCTGTAGGCCTCATTTACAGCTCGTATCATATGATACGGGACATGCTCTTCGAGCACGAGCGGATGACGCCACCGCTTGAAGTACTGCTTGCAGATCTTTTGACGGTCAGCCGAACTCAAATTCTTGCAGCTCGCCACTCCAACCCATTCCAGACAGGGAAACTTCAGGAATGCTGAAATCGAATTTCCCGTGATACCAGATGCGGTTATCTCTAAGTACTTCAATTTCGACAGCGACGACAAGCGCTCCAGGTCAGCATCGTTGCAAGGAACATGTCCGATGAACAGGTGTTCCAGATTCTTCATGTCGGACAGATGGCGAGTAGTAATGGGAGATCTGCAAAAACCAATGTCTGACAGGCCTGGCACGTCAACCAAATGCTTGACACCACCGTCGGTGATATTTTGACATGAGTCCAACTTCAATCGAGTTAACGTCTTGATTGAGCCTAACAATTCAAGACCGGTGTCGCTAACCTCGGTATCTCTCAGACCGATCTCCAGAAGAGGCATATTCTTTATCTTCTCGATCGAGGCATCGCCGATTTTAAGACCATCCAGCTTGAGAATCAATAAGTTTGGCGCTTTGCGTGCCAACTCCATCACGCCCTCGTCTGTTACTTGGGACCAGCTCAGATCGGCGGTACGAAGTGGTACCGTTTTTAGTTGCTTTATACCAGCATTAGTGACCAGTGAATCTCTCAAATTGAGGTCTGGATTGTGATTCGTTTTCATTTTCGCGATGGTCTCGTCGGTCCATTCCTGGTTATCACTGCGAGCCGCCGATTTCAATACGGAGTCCGCCCACTTGATTCGTTCCTGCTGGCCGCTTACCTCCTCGGATGTTCGCTTGCCCACGGTGAATGCAGCGCCTCTCTGTTCCTGAGACTCCTCATTGCACCATAAAAGCGTCATCACCATCGAACCAATTGACAGGGCAGCTGCACCGAGAATGAGAATACTTCGCTCTTTCGTCTTGCGGTTCTTGGGATAAGATTTCCAGAGACGCTTCGAAATCTGTTGGCTGACTTGAACATTGACCAGTTCGTCGAAGCCGCTGGAAAGCTCGACTTCTAGGATCGACTCTGCCACCTTTTCGACAGCGTCGATCAGCTCCGCGACAGATTGATATCGATCCTGCGGATTTTTCGCCATGCATTTGTCGAGCAAATTTTGCAATTCGTTCCAGTCTTCGTCATAGTTTGCAACCAAGTCGCGCAGTCTCGGCGGAGGCTGTTCGGAATGGAGTCGCGCAACTTCCAGATTCGAGTCCGCGATAAAGGGAATTCTTCCGGTCAAGCATTCGAATAAGACGCAACCGAGCGAGTAGACGTCGCTCCTACTGTCGCCTTCTCCCCTACTGCTTTCCGGACTCATGTATGCCGGACTTCCGAGAATTGTTCCGGTGCTCTCAAAACCGATTCGCTCATCGACAGTAAGAAGCTGTGCGACGCCGAAATCGATAATCCTGACCGTCGGCTGCTCCGGCCTCATCTCCACCATAATGTTGGTGGCCTTGAGATCGCGATGGATGACGCCATTTTGATGAGCATGATGTATGCCTGTGCATATCTGGTGAAATATGCTTAGCATCGTCGAAATTTCAGATGCACACGGCTCTTCGGTCATGAATGCGTTAAGCGATTTTCCGTCGACAAAATCCATCACCATGTAGGCGCCGCCGGATTTGGTTACTCCGAAATCGAGTACACGAACAATATTTGGATGCTCGAGTCGACCGATCGCTTTCGCTTCCTTCTGAAAGCGCATGAACCGCTTGCGATCATCGGTTCCTCTGTACAGAGTTTTGATCGCGACATCCTTTTCAAGATTGGTATCAACCGCGTGAAATACAACTCCCATGCTTCCAGAGCCAATCTTGCCGACCAGCCTATAGCGGCCGAGTAGGTCTATTGGAAATTCGCTCTCAAAACCGGAGAACATGGGACGAACCTGTATGGCTCCAAGATTTTCAGCTTGAACGGGTTACGTAATACCGCCGATTAATCAACCGGTATCTGCCTTATGCCCTTTAATCGCCTCTTGCAGCCGTCAGTTTTGACCCCAGAGAACATTTTTCACGCCCCGACGTGCCATCGAGTTGACACCTTGCTGCATCATCCCACGCCCCATTCCTCGACGCCGCATCGGCTTCTCCGGCACCTGCCCGAGCATCTCCTGATGCTTGGCACCCTCTTCGTCGGCAATCATGCCAGTCTTCGGGTCACGAAAGTCCTCATTTTTGTCGTACTTCGGTCGTCCATAGTCGACATACGCGGCGACGTCGAAGTAATTGTACGGAAGGAAGGGTCGAGCGGCCAGGCGCTCATGCATGAGGCGATCGGTTGTTTTGAACGCGTCTTTGGTGCCTGGAGGAGCCTTCTGTCCTTTCTCCATACTGGCCAATTGTATGGCGACTTGCGGATTCAGGATGGCATCTGATGAATATGGTCTGACCTTCGCCTCGTGCTTCATGTCGAAGCCTTGCATGTGACTGCGCGCTACCATCATAGGCGGATGCTCCTGGACGTGGGCTATCTGCATGCGGCTGTACATCTGCTTTTTCTGTGTCACGCTCAGCGACTGATTGCGCCAGACATCATCCAACCGTCCGGCAAATTCAATCTCTCGCACCAGATCCTGAGGGTGCCAATATCCGGGTAAACAATGCAAAACAGTGCCATCAGAAGCAAGAATGAAGGTCTGCAAGTTATGCGGTCCAGCACCATTGGTAGTTGCTACCGCATTGCCGTCCGGATCGTGCTTTCCAGAGAAGCCGGCATAGCTCTCTCTAGAGATATCACGATATCCGCAGATCATTTCATTCTTCAAAACTGAGAGGGCTGGTTCCTGCGAGAGCGACACGGCTCTCAAGCTATTGGCAGCACTTCAAGTCGAGCCCGACATCTGCCCAATCATCTGGATCCAGAGCACCATTTTGTCTTCCCGACGAGCCTGATCGAGAGCTTGATAAAGAGATGTATTCCAGTGAATGTTGTTGTTGACTCGATCGATATTTTCCTTTGCAACGCTGCCTTCGAGAAATCGGGCTGTCTTTGCGTCGGCGGATGCCATGGAGACGGTCGAGGCGACCGCCATTGCCAATGCGAGGCTTTTCTTTAGCATGTGTCATTCCTCAAGGAAGAGAAAAGTGCCCATATATATTGTTAAACGTCAAATGAAAGCAAAAAGTTCAATCAAACTCGCGAATTAAAGATAAAAAATTCCCAGTCAGATGTTAAGCGTCAGATATTGGACGTCACCGGCTGCTTTTCGGCGGAATTGTAAGAGACAGCGAATGACGGATTTTGGGGTCAACTAGCTGCTTTTTCAGCGGAATCGTAGGAGACACTAAATGCCGGATCTAGCGAATCACCCAGATGCTTTTCCAGCGGAATTGTAAGAGAAACTAAATGCCGGATCTAGCGAATCACCCAGATGCTTTTCCAGCGGAATTGTAGGAGAAAACTGAATGCCGGATCTTGGGTCTCACCCAGCAGCTCTTACAGCGGAATTGTAGCGACTCCAATGCGGATTTTGTTCTTCAACGGAATTTGCATTGAAGTCCTCCATTCCCTCCATTGCCTCTGGGGTCACAGAAAATCGAACTGGTTGATCAGGTACGCTGCGCAACTGATTTACCTCGCTACAAGTCACATTAGGGCAAGTAAGTTATCTTCACCATCGAGACTAGATTCTCTAGGATTTGATCTGGATCGTGAATGATTCGTACACCATTACTAATGACTCGGCCAGTGCCGTCGTTGATCTGCTCGTTGGAGCACCACTCTTCCGTCGTGATGCAAAACTCCACTTCGCTACCGTCGTCAAAAACAGCACGCCAACTTTGCACAAGACCCCAATCCTCAAGCTCGAGCGAACTCGTTGCGCCAAACTCCGACAGCCATTCCGTGCTTTCGAGATACTTCTTAGGTGCGGATGTGATAAGTACCAGATCCAGGTCAGAGTCCGGCCGGGCTTTCCCACTGGCGTAAGAACCAATGACAGCAGAAGCTTTCAGCTCCGGCTGCTTTCGGGACCAACTCTCCAATTTATCAATAATGTGCTGCATTTGATTGGTTTAGGCTTCGCAGTCGGATACTCACACTGCCTTTCGAAATTGCGACAGCGTCGTGAAAAATGCTAACACACCCAGACATATCCAAGTGCCGCGAACAGCACTCCGACAGCGCTTCCAATCATCCACATGGAAGCCCTTCTCTTGCGGAGCACAAAGAGAATACCGACCATGCCTATGACCAGCCAGTGTGCCGCCGCCTTATCCAGAGACTTCTCGGATTTGTTGGGCAGCTCCGCCTTTTTCGGCACAGCCGCATCCAGACAAGCAGGAGCGGAACGAAACTCCGCTTCTTGAGGCTGCAAAATACGAGGTCGACAGGCGATTGCGCCATCACAGGCGTATGCAAGGCCAGTGAAGAGCAATGCCAGGATCAAAATTGTTCTCTTCACCGCATCCTCCCTGAAGAGTACTGAGCGACCAATATCAGGTTAGCGCAAACCGAAAAGAATTGCCGGGACGTTCTTAATCAGCCAGGAATCCGCTCAACACATAACACAAGCGCAACTCCACACGCACTGGCAATTGCATATGCAAGCGTTGTTTGCTAAAACAGCACCATATCCTTGTAGCCCTTGGTTTCCGCATCGCGAACAAATTCGTAGGATTCGGTTCGAATCTTTTCCATAGCAAGAGCGGAGTTATAGATGGCAAGCGCCGCATTCGCTACGGCGACGCTGTCATGGGTGTCGCTGTCAATGAATTTGTGCAGCTTCTTGATCTCTACCTTAGTCTTGTCCAACTCTTTGTTGAAGTCGCAAGCCAGATGACTTGCCTCATTTTTGATCTTCTTCGGGATGTAAACCTTCTCCGTTTCCGCATCCTTCAACAATTGGATTGTGGGCTCCAGAGTACCTACATAAAAATAGATCCAACCCGGACGAGGATTCAGGTACTTTGCACCAGACTCGATGTCTTTCTCTGAAATCTTGTCGAAACCTGTCAGGTTAGGCGGATCGTCAAGAGCGATCTGCTTTCTGGTCGCTTCTTTGAAGATATATACAGAAAGTTCTCTTACCTGGCGCAGCGAGACGCCGACATCGCGCACCATATCCAGTGTCAATGTATCGTAGTCATTGTCGGGAGGTGCGCTCTTGCCTTTGAGCGGTCGATATGCCGAATGTTTGTCGATGAATACGCCTTCAGAAGACGGAGTCTCCACGGAGAAAGCAGGTAATCCCGTGGTGATTGTGGCACTGAATATGATACCTGCTAAAAGCTGGACAGACAGTTTCATTTTCGTCTTCTCCCTATCTGGTCGATGCTAAATCTCGAAAAGGCTTTCGGCGACACCGGAATTTACTCTCAGGTTTTTCACCAAAGTGCGCGAGAATACGGCACCTTTGTTGTAGTGAATCAATTCGAGCGGCAATCCGGTAGATGCGTTGACGATGATTCTATCGCCAGGAACTTCCTGCCCGGCGAGATAGACGTCCATGACGTAGACATTGCTGTTATCCTTCGAAAGCGACTGGCTTGTAACCAGACCCTTTCCACCGGCGCGAATATTGTCGCGAAGTTGCAGCATCTGCGTCAAAAGATCTGAACGAATCACATTAGTACCGTCAACCGCATTCAACAGTGCTGAATTCTCGTGCAGCGTCATAGTGATACCAAGCAACATCGCCCCGGCCTTCGCTCTCACCAAGCCGTCTTTTCTACGCACCACAATCGATCCGCTGGTCTTACCTGACGTGGATTCGACTCGAACACGATTCTCTTTCTTGAAGTAAAATTTGCCGGTCTCTACTTTGGGTCGACCGCCTAAGTAGGCGTACACTTCCGAATCATATAAGTAATCGTCCAAGACCCGCAGCTTTTCAATCACCTCCTCAAGGTATTTGGAAGCATCTTTGGTTCTTGCGCCTTGTTGATCGAGAGTCTCGTTGGATTCGGTCCCGGTCCGAGGCAGCTCAGCGCTGGCTTCGCCCTTAGGTATCGCGACCAGGAAAAAGGCAATTAAACACAGCGTTAATCGCGATTTGAAGGTCGCCTGAGTCATAGGGAATATTCCGGAAAGCCGATCGCTAGAAATAATATCAGGTTGCTGGAAAAAACCACTTCCGCCACCAGGGCTTTTGCGACTCTTTGAGCTGATCAGTAATGGCGCTGAGCCGATCGTTGAGAGAGGAAACTTCTGATTGCCAGTGTTGCGTCATCCGCTCAGCTTCCGCTTGCACTTTTTTCTTTTCTTCTTCTAGAAGCTGTAACTCTTGCTCCCGGATTTTATTCGCTTCATCAAGTTCGGACTCGAGTTGACTGATGTTCTGCCCCTGCGAGGCCAGTTGCGTCAATCGATCGTTGAGCTTGGCTAGTGCGACATCACGCTCCTGTTTGAGAAGATCGACTTCATCAACGAAGAGATCGATTTCAAACTGTTTTTCTCTCTCGATTCGTTGCGACTCTTGGCTCAGTCGTTCGATCTCGGATAGTTGCTTATCTCGAAGCATCGCTTCATCTCTTGCCAGCTGTTGATATCTCTCGTTCTCTCTCTTCAAGCGATCGAGTTCATTCCAGGCCTGGCGTTTTTCACGCTCCTTTTGTTCAATCGCTTCATATAGAGCATTCTCGAGCTCAACAACAGTCTTTTGGTGATTCTCATTGAGACCTACCTGAGCGACATAAAGGCTGACCTGCTCCTGGAGCCTCGCAACCTCTATGCTGTGCTGACGGCACTCTTCTTCCAGACGAGCCTCGAGCTGCGGAATCGTATCGTGTTCGGCGCGTTCCAGGCAAACCAGGGCATCGATGTGCTGCTGATGCATACATGAAATTTGAAGTCGCAATGCGGCCGCTTCAAATTCGACTTTGTAGAGCTCATCGGCTCTCTTTTGAAGATCAGGCAACAAACGCAATTGAGCGTTCTTCACTTCCAGCTCTTCGAGCAATCGCGCATTCAAACTGCGCTCGTCTTCCATACGCTTGACGAACTCTTTCGTCATGACCTGGATCACATTCATCAATGCGGCCTCGGTCTTAAGAGGCTCGTCATACCGATCTGCATCGTTGAGAGCGGCATCGTAAGGGTCACTTCCGTGATCGGCCCTATCGGCAACGACATCATCATAGTTCGGCGCCGCATGTTGAGACCTGGAAGCAGATGAAGCCGCTTCATACTCAATCGATGAGGAAGTCCAGTCGGAAGGTGCAAACAGGGGAGCTTCCGATATCGTAGTTGTATCGATAATCACGTTGTGGCTTTCGGCTTTTACGCTAGAGTAATCCGACACGGTGGTGGTATCGACGATATCGCCCGAAGCGAAACTGTTTTGTTCGGTAGTCCAGGACGTGCTCTCAATCACGAGCTCTGATGCGGAATCTTTACCTCTTCCAGGAGTCTCTTCCCAGGACTCCTGACGCGCAACAGTCTGAGGTGTTGGAACAATAGTCGGCTCGACTCCGAAAAACAAATCATTGGTTTCCGGCGTCGATTTCGCGGTCTCCGTCGGCCACGGCTTCGATGCGGATGGCTGTGCGGCGACTCTCTTGCGAATTCTTGGCGGAGGCGCTGTAATGATCGGATTCTGCGGCGGGGGAGAGGAAAGTTGCATCAGCTTCTCGACGTCAGCTCGCTTGACGAACCACTTTTCTTTGTCGCCGTCGAGCCTCTTCTCGCCTTTGAGTTGACCCTGATCGAGCTTTTCTCTGACCGCCCGCTTGTCGCAACCTAACAATGCGGCTGCTGCTTTGACTGAAATCATCGAGTGTCCAATCATTGTATCTCTACCGCCTATCTGTTCGATATACCGCATCCCGACTGCGTCTCCGCAGGATTATAAGGCAATCGACGATAGATTGGACCTGACTAATTTCTCACTTCGATAATGCAAAAAGTGCCTGGATATGCTCCAGGCACTAGAAAGTATTCAATCCCTACACCTGTCGGCTATTGGTATTTAACCGAGCAACCATAAGGTTTCGTCTCTGCTACAGTCACCGTTTTGCCGGCGAGAAGTTCGTCGAGCGCTTGTCTCACATAGTTCTTTGCGGTGGCGATTTCGCTCTGCTCGACGCCGTTTTTGTCATCGATAGCACCGGCGTAAACTAGCAGGCCTTTTTTATCGATGATGTACATGTTCGGCGTGGTCTTCGCTCCGTAGAGTCGGCCGACCTTTCCGCTGTCATCGATCAGCACCGCTGATGGTGCCGCATTTTTGTCTTTGAATATCTTGTCGTGCTGAGCGGGCACTTCGAAGCCCTGCTTGCCCTTAGCGGAAGAGTTGATAGCCAGCCAGGTAACGCCCTTGCCGGTATACTCCTTCTGAAGTTTTTGCATGTTGCCGCTCTCATAGTGCTTCTTCACGAATGGACATCCGTGATTGAACCATTCCAGCACTACGACTTTCCCTTTCGTATCGCTTAATTTCCACTTCTTACCGCTCGTATCAGTAAGGGAAAACTGTGGCGCCGCCTTACCGACAACCGCACTCGCCTGCGTAGCTTCCGGAGCGGCAGTGACGAATCGATCGGCAAGTAACTCGTTAGGCACCAGGATGGCGGCTGTTAATAGTAGTAATGCCGCCAGTTTTTGACTGACCTTCGAGGAACCGTTCATATCTTCAACCATAAGCCTCTTTGTAAGCCGTATTCAGTAAGCGTGTATTCTACACCTTCGATTTTGGCGAACTGACACAGGCATATAAAGCAACGCCAAAAGCCCCGGACATTGGGGGTCTTGCGACAGTAACATCCTGAAATATTTATCAGATACGCATCATGCCAAGAGCTGGAGATCTAAAAGAGATCTGATCTTTATAGGCGCTCCAGACTGTTTTTGATAAACCGTATTACGGAGTGTGATTTATAATTGCAATTAGCCTGGGGTCATAGCTCAGTTGGTAGAGCGCACGGATCGCACCCGTGAGGCCAGGGGTTCGAATCCCCTTGACTCCACTAACAAAATTCAAAAAGCAGGTTTTTCTGGACGCTCTCTCGCGCTAGCCAACGCATTACCGCCCAAACCCATTTCTCAGTTGCAAATTTGTCGCCTCTTACCTCTTGCTCCAAGCGCCCACTACCGCATAGTTCTCCGTAGTCGCCAGGCATTTTGAGATATTTGTTCAGTTCATCCAACTCACGAAGAAGCGCATGAGAAGAGCCTGCGTCACTCTCGAATGTGCCACCGGTCAGGGAAGGGGCATTGAATTTGAACGGAGATTCAAAATCGACAGGGATGTAATATCCGTCCGACTCGGAATGGTTGATTATGTTGTGAAACGGCGCAAAGGGCAGGCGTCCCTGGTACATTTCGTTGAGCTCGTGACTGATTACGGATGGATCCGGCTCATCAGGAGCGGTTCCATGACGAGCGACGCAGGCGGCGTAGCTTCTGAACTGGTGCATACTGGCTGAGCGACCGATTTGATCGGTGTAGTCCTGACCGGCAGCACCCACCATAAGAGCTGCCTTTATCCCCTTCTCGGCAAGCTCGGACTGCAATACATTAACCATCGGAGAATAGAACTCCTCCCATTCGGGATTGTCGTTTCCGACGAGACGACCATCTAGACTCAAATGCCACCTCCATTGCGTAGGAAACCGAAATGATCCAATCTGTTTAAGCCCAATTAGCGCCAAAACTACAACACATCGCCGAACCCTAGGCCGCTGTTATCCAGCCATCAAGCTTTTCTAAGACACTCAGGGTATAAAGGATCTAGACGAATTTGCGCCTGAAGTCGAGTTAGTTGATGGCCAATCATCTTAAAGCTGGTGAGCTCTACGCCTTTGCTACCAACGACGGCTCTTGTATCGTTGGCAAGGTGCTGGAGAGCGAGCGCGACCGCGTCAATATATATATGTATGACCGCCAGTTTCCTCCATTGACGCAAAAGTCCGATGTCCTGGCAGCGCTGTTGGAAAGCAAGCAGACAGTCGGATATACAACCAATATACAGCGGCGCGATTTCGCCCTCATGTATCCGCTCTGGCTTGGACAGCAAGAGGTATTGGATCCGGAGCGCTATGCAGAATACAGAAGCGAGATTGTCATCAACAGCAAGACAGAAAGATTTCAGCGTACGCGTCCTTATTGGGAGCCGCTCATCATCCTGGGATTCATGTGGCTGCTGATATTGATTTTCGCTCTGGCTGTCTGTCTTCCAAATGCATCTTTGCCGGGCTCGATTGTGGCGGCATTTTTGTTCTCCGCCTCGCTGGCGCTTCCACTCGGCGGCACGATGGCATTTATGTCAATCATATTCAGATTGCTGGAAGCGCGCCGAACGCAGATCTCAATCTGGACGAATCCGACAATTGAATTACGAGTGCCGCTCGCCTTCGAAGCGGCATTCACAAAATGCAGAGATCGACTCGGATCCAAGACGATGAGAGAGTTCGATTTCGTCGATCGAAAATCTGGCTACATCCAGACGCGCATCCAAGATCATTTATTGGTACGGATCATGTGCTACCAGATTGATGAAAATGAAACCGGTGTAATCGTGTCGTGTTTCGATCTGAAAGGTGGAGCCTTTGGCCAGGACATGTGGGCACTGAAAAATGTGGAAGCACTACTCAATGCCCAAGATGGAGAAGTTGTCCTGGAGCAGGGACCGCTTGTGATTGGCGGCATCCTGCGAAAGCTGTTTTGGTTCCTCATGACCGCTACCTTCGCCTGTGTCAGCGCAATGTTCCTGAAAGCCGCTATTCAAGGGGAACATACTTGCCTGCCACTGTTATTGCTCACCGCAGTGTTGACAGGTCTGGCTGGCTTCTATTTGTTCAAACCGGCTCAGAAAGCGGTCGATCCTAATCCTTAGTTCCGTAAGGCTTTACTGAAGCGTTATTCAGGAGAAAACCGGAAGTACCGAGGACCGGCTTGAAGGACGGTTTCGGATGTGGAGGTGGCGCTTGTTCCAACTTTGGGTGAGGAGGAGGCGCCTGTTCTGTCGGCTTCTGCTGGGCACCACCGAACCCGAACAAACTCGGCACTATCTTCTCGACCAGGTCCTTCACATACGGTCCAACAATATCGTCGACTTGTTTCGGACTTGGGGTTTGGTTGCTGTGTTCCAGCGGCTGGGACTGCGGTCGAGCGTTTGGAGTTTGATCTGGAGGTTTTCCATTTTCAGCTTCGTGAGTAGCTCGACCACTCTCGGCTGCGGACCGCGGACGATTATCGTCAGGAATTTCAGTCAGGAAGCTGCCGAGCCGGCTCCTCTCATTTGTTCGATGATTGGCATGCTCGGTGTCGAATGTTATCTCGCAATCATTGGGCCCCTCAAAAGCAGGAGGGACACTCGAACCTTGTTTGAACTTGTCCACGAAGTCTTTGAAATCGTTTGAATTCATTACCGCGCCAAATTGAATGGGCGAATCGAATGAGCGATTGATATTCGCTGAAACTCCACTATCACCTTGCTCTGGACTATATGTCATAGAAACAACCTCACTACCGCCAACGTGTTTTAAAGAACCGCCCAGCCTGATGCTTTTCAGTCCGTTCAATGCGATAGGTTATCGATCAGTTGTTACAAAGTCGCTAAGGACCGACCAGACCCGAAGCTACGGAAAGACACAAAGCAACTACAGGAAATCAAGGCAAGGTCGGTGCATTCGACTGATAGATCGATGCAGCCAATCTCAATCGATATATAAGACAGTTTCGCCACACTTTGCTCCGATCGGTTTACTTCCTATAAGGTAGATCAATTGCGAAAGCTGAGCCCGACTTAATTTGAAGTGGTACGCACCATCAAACTCAATCGCGAACGGTTCAACACTCGCACTTTCAACTTCAACTGCGCCCAACTGCACGGCAATGCGAGCGCCGCACAGCAGGCGCGATCTAAGCTAAGGCACTAGCCATCGCAATTGATTAGTTTTCAGTAGATCACACCACCGGTGGGGCGGCGACTGAAAACAATATGAAGATATGTAGATATAGAGGCTGCAGACCTCTACGTTTGATGATACGATTGCCTATACCTTCGAGAAAGGTTTGAGGGCTATTAGCTCAGGTGGCTAGAGCGCACCCCTGATAAGGGTGAGGTCCGTGGTTCGAGTCCACGATAGCCCAGGTCTTAAAACTTTCTTGCGAACGGACATAGTCTCAAATTCTGTGTTAGAGTGAGAGTATGACGTGCGATTGAGAAAGTCGCAGATCCGAGTTTGCAATCGGATCTGGCGATGGAACCAATCTGGTGTACTTTCCTCTTTACAGAGGAGACACGCTAGAGGAAGTTCGATCTGGGGGCTTGGCTCAGTTGGTAGAGCGTCTCGTTTGCACCGAGAAGGTCAGCGGTTCGAATCCGCTAGCCTCCAGAATTTGCAAAAGAAAAGGTCGAGTTACAGAATAGCAACAAAGCCTTTTCACCCCGGAATCATCTGATAGAATTGGTGATTCTGTGAGGGCCGCAAAGCCCTCAAGAGCTAAAGCCGAGAGGCTTGAATTCTCGGTTCCGTACCCTGAAAACTGCATATTGAGAGAACGACAACTAGATTGTTGGTCGGAAGATCAACATTCAGTCCGTAATCAAAACACCAATGTTTGTCTTGATTCGCTCGTTTGATTTCCTGTCCTGGATTCAAACCGCGACAAGACGTTTGGTTAAGCTACAAAGAGCGCACGGAGGATACCTTGGCGCGAGCAGCCGAAGAAGGACGCATGACACAGCGATATTCCGCGAGGAGCCGGTCAAGGCTAAG
>CAZISK010000031.1:0-19049 GCA_964541355.1 uncultured Candidatus Obscuribacterales bacterium | reverse complement strand
ACCATTCTCGATCATCGGACATGGAATCGGAAGCGTAATCGCCTACGATCTTCTTTATGCCCTCCTCAAATCGGACGGTCCGAATCTTTACGCCTGGGGCGAGCATACCGCCGATCATAAGAACAAAAACTTGCTCGAGAAGATCCGTAAATCGTTCCGCAATTTTTATTCGGTCGGTTCGCCTATCACATTGTTCTTGCTTCGCAAGCACGAGCTCTGGAAAGGCAGTAATGGACATCCGCCCGAATTCAAAAATGTCGTGAATCCGTTTGCTGGAACACGACATAAATGGCTCAATTTTGTTGATACGGACGATGTCGCCGCATATCCAGTCGAACAAATTTTCAACGGCGAAAATAATCTGGACAAACCGGCAAATCCCAGAGATGTCTTCGTGCAGACCGGATGGTTGCCGCCATTTGCACACATCAATTACTGGCGCAATAAAACAGTAGCCGAAGAAATCTCCAAGCATCTCAACCCGGAAATCTCCGTTACTGAAAAAGAAAGAGAGCTGGCTTCCGCAGCCCGCTAGTTAAAAGCCTCAGAGATAAATACGGAGCGGTGTAAAACCGCTCCGTTCTTTTTGCTGTTTCACATATGGGAACCTAAAAGAGAATTCGAGGTCTCCGGAATGAATCAGAGAATCCGAAAAGCGACTGCCAAGAAATCGGACGGCAAGACCACCAAGAAAGCGACTGCGAAAAAACCGCCGGCAAAGAAAGCAACGCCAAAGAAAGTATCTGCAAAAAAGCGAGTGCCGGATCTAACTCTCAAAAGACGAAGAAGGCTCGAGCAAGCACGAAGAAAACCTCCTCCGCGCAGTCGCTCGCCAGCAAACGCAAAAAAGCAAGCTGACCAGCTAAAGTTTTGATTCGCTGATTAGAAGAAAGAGATGACACTAAATATAGTGTCATCTCTTTTTCGACATCTCGAATTCCGTAAGGCGATTAAAACTGAACAGAGCACTCGCTATAGGCCCACCTGGATGATAGAATCTGAATGATGACATCAATCGTGAGCCATCATATGGCAGGTATGGCAATTATCAGATGATCCAACACGGCACCTCGTCGGCTCAAAAGCGGCATCGTTTGCCGGAATGTCTGCACGTCCCCAGGACCGCGGATATCGAGCATGTGTTCTCAGAGGCGGCCAAGCAACCAGGCCAGCTGGTGGAGATGCCCTGGACATACAAACGGCAGCAATACATCCTGTCGGCAAAATTGGAGCGTCGTAACAACGAACAAAGCCATCAATGGTCGTTCTACAAGGGCGAAGGGCTGCACTCCAAATTGGAATGGAGTTATGAAACTTCGGATGTTGTCATGATTCACGATCTGGTGATGACCGCTTTCCCGGAAGAAAATCAGAGTCGCCAGCAAGCAGAATCGGGGCAACACAGACCCCATACAGACAGCTCTCCGCGCAACTCTCTGGGGGTGATGGAGGGCAACCTGGCGCAGATGCCGTTGCCATCATTGCTTGCTTCCATCGAGTCGAGCCGCCTGACAGGAAGGTTGTCGGTTCAATCGCACAATCCATCGGAGACGGCGGACCTCTACTTCGAGGAGGGCGTGCTAATCGACGCCAGAAGACACAATCTCGAAGGTGACGATGCATTTCTCGAGCTGGCCGCCAACAGCATCGTCGGCGACTTCAGGTTCTTCGACAAAGACGCGGCCAGCAATCGCACGATCAACACCCGCCTTGAGTCATTGATGTTGAAAGCAGCTACGCTTGCCGACCATAGCCGCTACATGGACACTCACGGTCTGAGCATGGACTCGCGGTTGAGAAGAACCGACCCCAATATCTCCGAAAAGGAGTTCGAAGAGAAGGTGGCGAATCTGGTGCCGGTCGAAATGCCGCTTCAAAAGCGGATTTACCAGACAGTCGACAACAGATCCACTCTCAGCGATCTTCTCGACAAATGCCAGCTCACTCGCGCCGTCTGGACCCCAGTACTCTTCAATCTCCTGTCGTCCGGTCTTGTCGAGGTGGACAACGCTACGGTTACCGTGGAGAAGGTTGGTGAGCAGCCGGTCGACCCAATTCCGGCAATCGATCTCTCAGCACTTGAGAAGTTTACCCAGAGCATGACCAGACGAGAGACCGGAGTGTATACGGAGGTTGCCTTCCTGTACTTTCTGGAGCACGAGTACTATCGTTTTCATTCCTACGATACGCCTTTCACGCTCATGCTGTGCCGCATTGGCAGTCAACGCGGAATGCTTACTGCCAATACTTTGAAGCGCACCCTCGATCTGGTCAAAGGCACGGTCAGGATAGCCGATATCCTTGGTCATTATGATGGAGAGGATTTCGGGCTCATCCTCCCGCATACGGATCCGCCCGCTGCCAGCAGTATGGCAGCGAGATTGCGCGATCTTATTAACGACGATCCGGAACTCCGTTCAGAGATCCAGCTTGCCGTAGGCATCGCCGGAGTGCCCGCCGATTGTCAGGATTTGATTCTTCTAATGGCGACCGCCCGAGAGCGCAAGAATAGCTCGGTCACACAGAGCTAAGGCTTCCGTTTTTCCGGGAAGTGGTGAATGGCAGAGGAACCTTTCGTTATCAGCTTGGAATAATCTTGCGGCGTATTGATGTTGAAATAAGGCGGCAACACGGTGCCTTCATACCTCTCTTGATCGTATTTGAAGGTCGTTGCCTTCAACCCGCTGATCAAATCCTGGACGCTGAGATTTCCGGCAAACAGCGACTCCTCAAGCGGTTTAACACAGGTCTTTGCATAAACAGCAAACAAGGGCTCCAGGCCAGCAGAATGTGAAAGAACAACCGCATCGTAACCGTTGCGTGCGGCGGTCATATCGCGAACCAGTTTTTTGTTGACCAGCGGCATGTCACAGGCAATCACAAAAGAATAGTCCGTTTCCGCGACCAGAAGGCCGGAGAGGATTCCACCCATCGGACCGCGGTAGGGTAGAATGTCCTTCACGACATCCAGTCCGAAATCTTCATAAGACTCGGGTTCGTTGCTTACAAGAAGCGTTTTGACGAACATATCGCTCAATGTCTCTACGATATGCGCAATCATAGTGGAGCCGGCATACGGGAGAAAGGCTTTTGCGCGCCCCATTCTTTTGGACCGACCGCCGCAAAGAATCATCGCTGTCAGTGGCAGCGGCAAAGGTTCTCTATCGCTCTGATTCACGCTCAAAGTCGGTCTTATCTCCATCCAGGTATCGGTGAGTCCTCTCATTCGCCGCGGTAATTCGGCTTTCTTTTTTCTTGGAAAGCAGCCAGACCCTCCAGTCTGTCGCGAGTATTCAGAAGTTCGAGATACGCCTTTGTCTCGAGAGCGAGACCGGCCTCGAGATCACGGTCGAATCCTTGATCGATTGCCCGTTTTGCCTGTCTCAACGAAAGTGGTGCGGCGGTTGCAATCTCCTCCGCCCATTGTTTTACCGCATTAATCATAGTCTTCGAGAATCCGTCCTGGACGTCTTCTTGTGGGTCTCGGACCACCACTCTATGGATCAAACCGATGGTCTTGCCCTCTTGAGCGGTCATCGGAGAAGCGGTCAGTATCATCTCCTTCGCTTTCGACTTTCCGATCAGGCGAGGCAAACGTTGAGTGCCACCGGCACCGGGTATGATACCAAGCTTGACCTCGGTCAATCGCAGCGATGCATCGTCCATCATGACGCGAAGATCGCAAGCCAGGGCCAACTCGGTCCCGCCACCGAAGGCCGAACCGTTAATCGCGGCAATAACCGGCTGGGGCATCGTTTCTACCTGGCGCATAGTACGCTGAATCAGAGCGAGATAGTCGAGTGTCTCACCTTCAGTCATACCTTTGCGTTCTTGCAAATCGGCACCGGCACAAAAGACCTTGCTTCCCGATCCGATGATGGCAACGACACTAACCTCTCTGTCTTCAGCCAGCTTAGTCACGGCATGGCAGATTTCGTTCAAAATCTGCCGATTGAGACAGTTATGCACTTTGGGTCGATTGAGTTTGAGCCAGGCGAGCGACCCTTCCTTCTCAACCAACAGGACATCTTCCTTTTGAGCCACCGCTTCTACCATTCTCCCTTTTCTCTCCTCGGTTGTTTACCTAACTGATCGCACTATCGGCTCTCACCGGTGAAGAGTCGCATAGATGGCTTTTAGCAGCCTCTTTCTCGCGAGTGGCGAGCGCCGCTTTCAAATAGCGGCCTGGAAGCTGTCTTCCCAGAATATTTTGGGCCAGGGCACCTGCGTCCACCAGCTTATCCAGGTCGATGCCCGTCGATATCCCCATTCCATTAAGCATATAGACCAGATCTTCGCTGGCAAGATTGCCGGCCGCACCCGGTGCGTAAGGGCAGCCGCCCAAGCCACCTACTGAGGCATCAAAAATGTTAACTCCCGAAAGAAGACCCGCGACCACATTGGCGAGCGCTGTCCCGCGCGTGTCGTGAAAATGAAGCGCCAACTTGCTTCTATCCACTTTCGACGCGAGCAGCTCCACCATCTCGTAGACTTCTCTGGGAGTAGCAGCACCGATGGTATCACCAAGAGAGATCTCATCGACTCCAATTGCCAGAAGCTGCTCCGTGATCTCCAGCACTTGAGACTTGCCAACTCGACCTTCGTACGGACATTCGAACACCACCGACACGTAGCAGCGGATTCGATAACCATCCTCCTTGCCTCTGACCGCAACCTCTTTCAGTGCGCTCAACGCTTCAGCGATTGACTTATTTATGTTCTTCTTGCTGTGACTTTCAGTCGCTGACATGAAGAGGGCGAGCTCATTCAGCTTCGTCTTTCGAAAACGCTCATACCCATTGAGATTCGGCACGAGACAGGAAGTGGTGACTGAGGGCAGATCGCCCAGAGCCTCCGCCACCTCAGAGGCATCCTTCAGCTGTGGAATCCACTTCGGACTGACGAATGAAGTAACTTCAATTGCCTTGAGACCGGACGCGCAAAGGGCCTTGATCAAACGAACTTTGTCTTCCGTGCTGACGAGCTCAGCCTCATTCTGCAGACCGTCACGCGGTCCGACTTCTACGACTTTGACACGGTCTGGCAATCTCTGGAACATTTCTTGGGTGGTTTAAACAAACAAAAAAACAAACTACTCGAGGGTCATCAGGACATCGCCTTCGTTGACGAAGTCACCACTGGCGATTTTGATCTCCTTTACCTTCCCCGATTGATCAGAAGGAACAGGAAGTTGCATCTTCATCGATTCGAGAATCGCGACCTCTGTACCGTCGGTAACCTCGTCACCGGGCTTGACGAGGATGTCAATGACGACACCGGCCATCATGCTTGCAATCTGTTTCATCGAACTCCCTCTGAAGAGAATTTGAGCCAGTTCCAGTTTAGACCAGCTCCAATACCGTATCCGACGGTATGGTATCAAAAGAGAGCAAGCGAATTATGACTGTGCTCTTATGGTTTTTCGGCACAGATTGGCGATAGTTCAAATCTCACACTCAGGAGAACAGTCCTCTGAGCGCGTCTTTGATCTTTTTCTCATTGGTGCTGTCGCCTGATTGTGGAGCGCTTTCGTCATCGCCACGCAAAGCGTCGCTTATATCGAACTCCTCATCGAAATCTTTGGTCAGCACGGGTGGCTGCCCGGGCGCGCCTGGCTGAGCTTGAGGAGGTTGTTGTCCCAGATCGTAGTTGGCAGGTGGAGCTTGCTCCTGCATGGGCTGCTGTTGCTGGGCATACTGATTTGGATCGACGTATCCCTGCTGTTGCTGCTGATAAGGTTGTTGCTCCGGACTCGGGAAGGTATGCCCGGCCACAGACTCCCAGGTCATGGAAGGCGGCGGCGCCCAGGGAATATCAGCCTGTGGTGCCCCTTCAACCATCTCTTGTGGTTGACCGGAGAATGAAAACAGACCTTCACCTGGTTGTGGGCCAGGAATCGGATCCGGAATCGACGGTGTATATGATGCTTGAGGCGGATCCCAGCTTGGCTGTTGGTCGTTCTGGAATTGAGGCATGGGCTGGTTGGACATCATCGCGTCCACTTGCTGTTGTGAAGGTGCGGCTGGCACTTGGTATTCCGGCATGATCTGTTGGGCGATCGATGCCGTATCGGTCACCGGCTGTTGCCCAAAGTCAAAGACCGGTTGAGCTGCCGGTTGCGGCGGCTGCGGAACCTCAACAGGCGGTATCGAGTCCATGGTGGTGGTCATTCGGCTGGGCGTAGGAGTTGGCTCCGCCATCGGCCTGCTATTTTGAATGCTGCCGAGGCTCTGAATAACTGAGGACCAGTCGCCTTCCGCATAACGCTTGCGCATATGCCCGACCTTCTCCCGGTCGCGAGCGACAGAAGTCAATCGCTCTTTGGAGGAAGCTATCCTCTTTTCAAGCTCACCAATCTGTTCGGAGATCGCTATTATCTCTTCCCGGCAAACAGCTTGCTTCTCCTCGAACTCCTGAAGAAGCTGCTTCAGCATTTCCGGGTTTATTGAAGGCATGATCCCGAGTAACTCCTATCGAACCGGCGAAAATAATCAAAACCGCACGCGTGAGCGCCTATCATTTTATTACCACTCGGGCTGGAATTTAACCAGCGCTAAGGCAAGTAGAAGTACAAATCCTCACACACTATGCCTTTGAAACCGCATTAATTACGTGCCCGGAGGTTTTATTTGCTTGTCAACGCAGATCTTCGTCTCCTCAACTAGCTTGGTAAACAGCCACATACAGAGTTGATCGAGTGTGTCTACCGAGGGCTCACCATCTCGCATTCGCCACATCATGCCCTGCTCGGAAATCTTCACCTGAATGGTGCAAAGGGCCGGATATTGATTTTCAGTCTGGCTAAGAGCCATGACCTTGTTGACGGGTAATATGTACGCTTGGACGGTATCTTCACTGCCTCTGACGGTGAGGGCGAAATACTTGGTTGAGAAACGGCATCTAAAGTAGGTTGCAGTCTCTTGCACTTCGCGCATTCTGTTGTAGCGCGTCACTTCGGTAACATCACCAGATATGGTGCCGGACACGTGCAGGTCGGTGCCGCCGGCCACCTGGTTGAACTCGAATGTGTAGCGTTGCAATAGACCATAAATTTTGTCGATGAGAATGGCGATGCCTGTCTTATAAACCGACTCTTTGTAGACTTCTTGCAGCTTCACGCCGCGTTGATCCGCAAGGAACTGCATCGAATTCTGCTTGAGCTGGCTCATCCAGTCGGGACCAGCCGCTTGTTGCTGCCCGTTCTCCTGCTCGTGATAGACGAGAACCTGCTCCGAATGAGCGATCTGCCACTCGCTCATACCGCGTGCGTCGATAGCCTGATCACCCGTGCCATAGCCCGATCGGTCGATGCCAGTTCGAGGCAAACCGCCTTGTTGCTTGGCAGGATGCCGATCTATAAACTTTCGGTTGCCATCCTTTTTTGGGTTGTTGTCACCGGGATGACGCATAACAGAGCCTCCTTATCGACCTAGTGAAAATATGCCCTCTGACGAGAGCTTCCAATCACTTTGTCCATGCTGATTTCAGCTTAGTCAGACCAATAGTGTAAGGGGTGTTGATTTTCGTTACCGCCAAGAAAATCAGAATTAAGTGACACCGGGTTCTAGATTAAATTTTACGCCCACGAAAGCAAGCCAAACTATCCCTGACAACCATCCTTTCATAGAAATGATCTGTTTGGCAAGACCAGCCTCTTGCTTTCATCCGGATCTCACGCCTTCTGCAAATAACGCACCAGCTCTGTATATTCATTCAGGTCGGCAGATGTCTTCTGCAGATCGTCGCCATCTGCATACACGTGCACCAGAGGCTCAACGGCGTCGGGCAGAACGAGAATCCAGTGATGTGGGCGGGTTTCAATTTTCACACCATCGAGAAGCTCGACTTGCTTATCCTGATGTTTTTCAACAAGAAGACGCATGACCTGTCCCTTTCTTTCCCAGGGGCAGTGCACCGAGTCGACCTGATAGATAAGCGGGGGCAAACTCTTGACCGCATCGGACAGACTACGACCTTGATAGGTAAGGTGCTCGATAACCTGACCGACCGAGAACAGGGCGTCGTAACCGTTTTGAAACTCCGGAAAGATGAAGCAGCCACTTGAAGAGCCACCCAGAGCAGCGTCTTTCGTCTTCGATGTGGTGGTGCCGATCTCTGTTTCCGAAGCCTTGCAACGTACGACCTGGCAATTATGCACTTCTGCAATGCGCTCAATGATTGAACTGGCATTAACCGGCACAACGACAGTTTTTCCTGGCTTATCGCGCAGAATAATCTCAGCCACAAGCGCCAGCAAGAGCTCACCACGGATAATCTGGCCGGTATCATCGACCAGGGTGAGCTGCTCTCCGTTACGCCCGATCTGAACTCCCATCTCGGCTCCGAGGGCCTTGACGACATCGGCGAGCTGCTTGCGCATGGCGAGCCTCTCCTCTGGACGCGGTGGATTGACTCGAATTGAAGAGTTGAGCACAACCGATTCGATTCCGAGCTCACCGAGAAGATCCGGCAGAATAACGCCGGTCTCGGCCATGGCGTAATCGACCACAACTTTAGGAGCCTGCGTGGCGATATCGCCCGACTTGGTGACGCGCGTGAATGCCGAGCCCGGCATCACGCAGAACGGCACCTTATCTTCTTCAAAAACCTGACCTTTGATGCAATCGAGAAAGGCTTCCTTATAGTACGCCTTCACGCGACTGGGATAGATAATGTTGCCTACTTCTGAAGGCTTGCAGCGCGGGAAGTCTTCTTTGAAAAACGTATTTTCAATCTTCCTCTCCAGCTTCTTGTTGATTGAAATGCCCTGAGCATCAAAGAATTCGAGTGTAATCTTGTCGAGCTCTCTTTGCGAAAGTCGAACGTGAATCAGTCCGGCAGCTCGTTGTGTCTGTACGTAGTAGCGAGCGATCGGAAGCGGAGTCGCTTCCAGGTTCTGCACCTCGATGCCGACTGAGACCAGCCCGGCGATCACAGCGCGAGTGATCATCTGGCTCACGGGCCAGTCGTCGCGACTGACAAGAACAGGACCACCGTTGAGAGTAGCTCCGTATGCGGCAGCCAGGTTGACGGCAAACTCGGGCGTGATTTCGATGTTGGCAAGACCTCTGACGCCGTGCGCACCAAAGAGGCTTCTGGGCGCGCGCGTCCCCCAGACAAGTGAGGTCAAAACGCGCGATCCCGACTCGATCACTTTGTCTGGCCAGACTCTTACATCCGGGCTGATCGAAGCTTCCTGCCCGACGGCGGTATTGGCGCCGATGATGCCACCTTCGAGAATCTCGGCGGCATCGTGAATGGTAGCTCCGTTACAGATTACACAGGCGCGAAGCTGAGCGCCGTTGCCGATATATACGTTGGACCAGATCACCGGCTGCTTCATAGAGACCTGCTCTTGAATCACGACATTGTCGCCGATGGTGGTGTACGGTCCGATCTCGGCC
Organism: uncultured Candidatus Obscuribacterales bacterium; assembly: GCA_964541355.1. Classification (GTDB taxonomy): domain Bacteria; phylum Cyanobacteriota; class Vampirovibrionia; order Obscuribacterales; family Obscuribacteraceae; genus JADYXR01. The sequence continues at coordinate 9,645 of CAZISK010000031.1, read as the reverse complement.
TCACGTCCGATCCGGCAGTTGGCGCCGATGATAATCGGTCCCATTAACTTGGCGGTAGGATCGATCAACGTGCCTTCGCCGATAAGTACATCCTCTTCAGCGGCTGGAAGATCGAAATCGAGAGTAAGCTTTCGCTCGAGAATGTCTTTATGAGCCTGCCTGTACATCTGCAGGTTACCGATGTCGCACCAGTACGCGTCAGAGACGTAACCGAACATCGGTTCGTTACGCAACAAGAGCAATGGAAACAGGTCGTTGGAGAAATCTTGCTCCTGACCCATCACAATATATTTGAGCACTTCCGGCTCTAGAATGTACGTCCCTGTATTAGCTGTATCAGAAAAGATCTCGCTTGCACCGGGCTTTTCGAGAAAGCGCTGGATTCTTCCGTTTTGATCGGTGATGACAAGACCGTACTCAAATGGGTTGGGGACACGCTTCAAGATCAGAGTCGCTTTCGATTTTTTCTCACGATGAAAAGCGAGGGCTGCTGTGATATCGATGTCGGTGAGCGTATCTCCAGAGATGACTAGGAATGTGCCGTCTTTGAGGTTGTCCTGAATCGCCTTCACGCAACCGGCTGTGCCAAGCGGTTTTCCTTCTTCAACCGAATAGCCGATTTTGACACCAAATTCGGAACCATCACCAAAGTAATCTTTGATGGCGTCAGGCAGATAGTGAAGCGTGAATATGATGTCGTTGAACTTGTGGGTCTTAAGCAAATTGACGATGTGCAGCGCCATCGGCTTATTAGCAACCGGAACCATCGGTTTGGGAAGATTGCAGGTCAATGGTCTTAAACGGGTTCCGGAACCTCCAGCCATGATTACAGCTTTCATCGTCTGCCTCCTAATCTCAATACCCCTGGGATTCTCGGACTCCATTTTTTGCGACCGACACTAGCGATGCGAAAGAGAGCCTTCTTTCTTCTTCGTCGCGTCGAGCTTGGCAGTGTTAAGGACGCTGCGGTAAACGTCGTAGGTGGCTTGAGCGATGCTCTTCCAATTGTAGACGCTTTGAACTTTGTCGTATGCCTTCTTACGAATGTAGGCGGCAAGCTCCGGATTTCTTATTATCTCTAGAATGCCCCAGGCAAGACTCTGGGCGTTGCCGACGTAAGTTGTGATTCCAGTCTCCATGTGTTCCACGAAATCCCGCAATCCGCCCACGTCGGAGACCACGACCGGCACATTGGCAGCCATACCTTCCAGCGCGACGATGCCGAAAGGCTCATACAAGCTTGGGATGCAGACAACGTCCGCAATCTTGTACAACCGGAGCAACTCTTCGTCGGAGACATAGCCCAGGAATTTGACGTTATGATCGACGCCCAGGCTGTGCGACTGAGCTTTCAGATCGTCCATGAAGTAGCCGGTTCCGACCACCAGGAACTGCGTGCCGGGATAATGCGACAATATCATCGGAGCAGCCTGCAGCATGATCTGCACACCCTTCTCGTTGACAAGACGCCCGACATACAAGACGATCCGCTGATGATCCGCGGCAAAACTAGCTCGCATCGGTTTTGGATCAAACTCGAAATCAAAATGACTGGGATCCGTTCCGTTCGGGACAATTTGAATCTTGTCTTCAGGAACTTTGAACAGATGTCCCAGCTCAGCCTTCATGTGCACGCTGTTGACGATGATTTGCCAAGATTCGAAGGTAAGGCGCCATTCCATCTGATTGACGTAACGCTGCATGTCGGAATGAATGCCGCCCATGCGCCCGGCTTCCGTGGCATGGATAGTAGAGACAAGAGGAAGGCCGAATCCGGTTTTCATCACCCAGGCAGCGTCGGTGACCATCCAGTCGTGGGCGTGGATGATATCGAACGGTTTTTCATTATGGAGTTGAATTGCGTACTGCAGAAGACCGATGTTGAGCCTGTTTACCCAGGCGAGAAAATCAGGAGTCGTATCGCTCTGCGTTTTGACCCGATGCACATGAACCAGACCATCGAGCTCGTGCTCTTTGGTACCTGGATGGTCCGCTGTCACTACATGGACATCAAGCCCCTGATTGGCCAGCTCTTTGGATAGCGCCCATACGACTCGCGAGAGCCCCCCGATAATTCGAGGTGGGTACTCCCAGGCCAACATCAACACTCGCTCTTTCTTCACTTGTTAACCCTTCTTAAGTTGTACAGGACGATTGAGACAGTAACTTTCTCCAAGGTAAAATTCGTCCTGTTCTTTAGTTGAGAGATGATCTTACAAAATCGGCGCGACAGAAGGGCCAATACTTAATGCACAGCTACTAAGATCTTCACGCTTTTGACGGTCCAATCGGGCGATTTACTGAAATACTACATGTATAGTCAGAAAAATTTATTCTCAGTTTTTCTACGCTATTGGATGGAAAGATAGATATTGTCCATCCCCGGTAACCCATAGTTTCCGAGGATCATCTGAGCTTCATGTCTGAGCCCGTGTTAAAGAGTGAGCACAAGACGGGTGTAAAAGCATGCCTGGAATCAGCAAAGTCAGTATTCCGAGCACTCAACAAGCCATCTGCAATAGTCGATAGCGATTACAAAGTTGTATTCGTCAATAAAACCTGGACCCGCCTTGCCGCGATGCCGGAGGATGAGTATTTAGGCAAGAACCTCGACATGATGATCCACCCAAAAGAGGTGGATAGTTTGATTCAGATTTTCGGAAGCCAGGAGGCGCAGGGCACGAGGCTCAAGCTTCGCATCCGCAATGGACACGACACCTACGGTTGAGTATCCGAGGCGAGCGCCATTTCATTCAGTCGACAGCGGTCTGGTCATCAGGGTCATGATTGCTTTGTCCGGAGTCGTATTGCCGGTTAGAACAAGGTACACCTGCTCTGCTATCGGCATCTCGATTCCGATTTTCCGCGACAGCTCGCAGACGGCAAATGTCGTATTCACGCCTTCCGCCTCAGTCTCGACCAGCTTCAGCGAGACCTTCAGGGTCGTCCCTTTGGCAAGATGGTGACCGACCCGGTAATTGCGTGAGAGCGGACCCTGGCAGGTGGCGAGCAGATCACCCATACCGGATAGTCCCGACAGGGTCGACTCTCTTGCACCAAAGTCGAGAGCGAGTCGCTTCATCTCCGACAAACCGCGAGTCAAAAGCGCGGCCTTGGCGTTATAACCAAGATTCAAACCGTCCGATCCGCCAGCCGCGATTGCGATTATGTTCTTCAAAGTGCCACCGTATTCGACACCAACGATATCGTCGCTGGCGTAAAGCCTGAAGCTGGTCGTGCTGAGCGTGCGCTGAACGAGCTTGGCGTCTTCAAGCGGTTGACCGGCGACGACGGCGGCGGCGGGCAGCCCGGCTCTTATCTCGAAGGCCAGGTTCGGTCCGGAAAGACTCAAGATCCTCAGACCGGGAAGCTCTTCTTTCAAGACCTCGGACATCCTCAGGTGGCTGTCCAACTCCAGACCTTTGACAGCGCTCACGACCATCGGACTGGCGGCACCGATAACGACTCGAAGCCTCCTGGCTAAATCACGCAGATTTTGAGAGGTGCAGGCGACGACAATAATCCCACAACCAAATACGGTGGCTTCCAGATCGTCGGAAAGCGAAAGTCTCTCTGGCACCGCCACCGGTGACGGTTTTTCAAGAATGCCTGTCTCTCTGATTCGAGCAATCTGCTCGGAGCGGTGGGAAAAGAGCCTGACATCGAGCGCCGGCTGCCTTGCAAACAACCATGCCAGAGTCGAGCCCCAGGCGCCTGAGCCCAGCACTGCAATTTTCACTCCGGAAGACGAGCCTGTCATCAGAAATGCTTAGCGCTGCCTTGCGGGTTGAATGCGACAGCACAATTCCTCCCCTGAGACTTCGCCTCTTGCAAGGCAAGATAGGCATGGGTGAGCCAACCTTCCAAGCTCATCACCTTCGCGTCCAGCACGGCGACGCCTGCAGAACATGTGGCATAGAAGCCGGAATGGGACATCGTTACGTGTTGGATGGCCGCAAAGTCAGACAGAATTCGCGTAGCCAGTGCGACAGCTTCTTTTTCGTCGAGCGATTCGGCAATAATGCCGAATTCATCGCCGCTAATCCGCCCGATGATGTCGGACTGGCGCAGTCGCTTGCGAAGCAGCAGCGAGAGCGAGACAAGCACCTTGTCACCACCCGGGTAGCCGTGCCTTTCGTTGATCGATTTAAAATAATCGACGTCGAGAATAATCAGTGAAACCGCGCCCTGCCTGCGCTTCTGCTGTGCCACGGCAGCCTGTCCCTGTTCCATGAATGAGGTATGGTTGAGCAGATTGGTGAGACCGTCTTTGTGCAGCAGTGTTTTCAAAAATCGAGAGCGTTCCAGGCGAGACGAGACGCTGTTGAGCAAAAGCGCAGGGGGAACCGGCTTAACCAGGTGATCGTCGCCTCCGGATCGAGCGCTCTCGATGCGGGCATCGAGCTGCCCTTGAGTAGTCAGAAAAAGCACGGGCAAGGTAGCGTGGCGCTCATCCTGCCTGATATAGCGAGCCAGTTCATAACCGGTCATTCCGGGAAGCATGACGTCGAGCAGCACCAGGTCAGGCTGGAATTGCGACATATAAGAATCGAAATGTTTCGGATCAGTGCATGTTCGAACCTGATAACCAGCCGATTCCAGGAAGGCACGGATGAATGCAGCTTGATCGGGGTCATCTTCTACCGAGAGAATGCGAGGTGGATCTTGCCTCTTCTTGTCAAGCAGATAGCGAAGCCGACGCAGCATCGCCTTCAAATCGACAGGCTTTTCAAAGTGAGCATCGGCGCCGCAATGGATCGATCGAACTTTGTCGAGAAATCCGGTCTGCTTGCTGACGATGATGATCGCGGGCTCTTCGCCTTGCGGCATCGCTCTTACCTTCTCGATGAGCTCGTATGCATCGCCATCAGGCAAAGGGATCTCCACGATCAAACCGTCGGGCATTCCTCTCATGAGCTCGGTAATCGATTGAGCGATGTTACGCGAAGCCCTTGCTGCCATGCCGTTCTCCTCGACCAGCGAGGATAGGGTGCTGAGATTGTTCTGGTCTTCGTCGATAATCAAAATCGTTGCTTTTCCAGAAGTCTCCTGAGCAAAACTGGACGCGGACGAGTCGAGGTTTGATGTCACCGGCGGTGCATCTCCATCTCCGTCCCCGCGGCTGAAGATCGACGAAAGCTCCGAGATGATTGTTTTGAGCTTATTTACATCAACCGGTTGCTCCGCGATGTTGCCGCGCAGGATCGTTTCACAGTACTGTTCGCCTTCGGCACCAAGCTGAGATACCTGCTGAAATCCATACATGGAGCCGGATCCAGCCAACCAGTGAAAGTTCTTGCTCAGCCTGCGCACAAGCTCCTCATCGCTGGGATTAGAAAAAAGACCGTCGAGGATCTCCAGTATCTCTGCCAAACGTTCCGTAGATCGTTTGAGATACTTCTCCTTTAGCTCCCCAAAAGTCTCTTTCCAGGACTGCATCTGGAACTCAGGCCTCCAAGATCTGCTGTACCTGAAAGGCCAATGTAGTTGGATCGAAAGGCTTGGTCAGAACGCCGGTGGCGCCCATGCGCTTGAGCTTCTCGATTTCCGATGTCATGGCTTTGGCCGTAAGAAAAATTACCGGGATATCGTGAGTGGCTTCGTTAGTCCTCAGCGCTTCCAGCGTAGCAGGACCATCCATGATCGGCATCATCATGTCGAGCAGGATGACGTCAGGTCTTTCTCGAGAGGCGACTTCAATGCCGTGGGCACCATTTTCGGCTTCGATAACGTCAAGACCGCCCAGCAAGCTCAGGCTCATCTTGGCTATCTCTCTTGTATCTTCTTCATCGTCGATGATGAGTACTCTCATTGTCCTTCCTCGCTAATTCGCAGCAGCCCTCGGTTTTATAGGTCTTACATGTTTCCAGTCTAGGTACCTCAACCGTTAGAGGCCTTCGAGTCGGCAAGTATCTTTCGAACCTGGTCTCCTAATTTCATGGGATCAAACGGCTTCGTGATCACAGCAAGAGCGCCGAGCTTCCTCATTTCCTCAAAGCCTTCGAACATACCTTTGGTAGTGACGAATATAACCGGAATGTCGATGGTAGCAGGGTTCTTGCGCATATTGGTGAGCGTCTGAATCCCATCCATCTCCGGCATGACAAGATCGAGCAGGATGACATCCGGTTGCTCTTTTTCTGCCTTCTGAAGCCCCTCTTCGCCAGAGCAAGCCTCCACAACATCGGCACCGCCAAGCAGACCAAGACAGCTTGAAGCGATGGTTCGAAAGTCCTCCTCATCATCAATTATGAGAACCTTCATTCCGGGCAACTACCCCTTTCTACTTTCGAGGTCTAACCTCATGCGTCTCCACATGCCCGCCTGCTTACGGCTCAGCGTCTCCGACATATTAACACTTTCAACAAAGGAATCGCTTGGGCTAGTTAGTTTTATTCCACATGGCAAGCGAACTTCCTCCTGCATCCGGCCACAAGTATGCGTTTTATTAGCCACCCGTTGAGCGTTGAATCTCAAGCCGATTGGCTCAACGCAAGACAGCTGCAAGAGACTGCTTATGTGCTAAGAGAGCAAGATGACGCAACGGCGATAAATATGGTTGCAAACCAAACCAAGTGAGGGAAAAATGAAGCCTTTCGGTACATGTGCGGGCTCCGTTCGTCAGGGTCGACAGCCGGATTGTTTGACCCATTTATTCCAGCTTCCAATTGGCTCCAGGTAATACCTTTTTCGGGCACTCTGGCGCTGGGCGCGTATACTCTTTACTTGAAGTGGCATGGACAGAGTACCCAGAATGCAGCGTCTGAGCAAACTCTCTAGGGTTTATGTATATAGACGGCATGATTTCTTTGTCGACAAAATTGACTTTTCCGTTTCGCTCCACAGGCACTAGACCTTCACCATACTCTCCTGCAACTAAACTACCTTCTCCTTAGCCCCGGTCACAACCAGTGTTGAGTCCGTTCGTGCAGGAGGGACGCGGAACCAGAAGGTGCTGCCTTTGCCATCTTCCGACTCGACGCCTATTTGCCCACCGTGCTGCTCGATGATGCCTTTGCAAATAGCTAACCCCAGCCCGGTTCCGCCTTTCTTTTTGGCGTCGGAAGCTTCCACTTGCTGGAAGCGTTGGAACAAGAGCTTCTTGAACTTGTCCGGAATGCCGCGTCCGCGATCGATCACTTTGACCTGTACGAAGCCGGCGGCGTTTTCAGTTACGACAGTAACGGTTTGACCGCGTGGTGAAAACTTTATGGCATTGGAAAGCAGATTGACAATCACTTGCACAATCCTGTCGCCGTCAGCATAGACAACGGCATCGGAGGGCATGATTTCAAGCTTGATACCGTTATTGGCGGCAAAGGTCATTACCGATTGCTCGGATCTCTCCAGAATGTCCGTCATAGGCGAGTTGTCGAAGACCATATCGAGCTTGCCGGCTTCCAGCTTTTCGATATCAAGAATGTCGTTGATCAAACCGATAAGACGAATCGTGTTGCGTTCGGCAATTCCGACGACCTTCTGAGCCTGCTCAGGCAACTTACCCATTGCACCCACAGACAGGAGCGTGAGAGAGCCGCGAATGGATGTAAGCGGTGTGCGAAGCTCGTGGCTGACAGTCGATACGAACTCTTTCTTCAAGCGCTCTACTTCTCTGCGCTCTGATACATCGAGGACATTTGCCATATAGCGCTCGCCTTCATGCGTCTTCAGCTCACTCAAGGAAAGTTCTACAGGGAAATCTTCGCCGTTCTTCTTCAAACAATCAAACTCGCCAATCCGGTTGAGCGCCTGATTAAACAAGGTCTCCATGAAGGACATAGTGTCGTTTTCGTTATGCTCGGAGAAGAACTTGGAATCTCCGAACAAAGCCAGAAGATGCCGGCCCACGATCTCTTCCGCTTTGTAGCCGAAAATGCCTTCAGCAGCTGGGTTCATCGACTCGATGTAACCATCGTGGTTGACAATCACGAGTCCGACGATCATGTGGTTGATAATAGTCCTGATCCGTTGTTCACTGGCGCGAATGGCTTCTTCAGCCAGCTTGCGCTCGGTGATGTCGTGTGCCACACAGAACATCGCTCTTTCTTTCTCAGACCAATATGCTGACCACGAGACGCTTATTTCGGTGCCGTCTTTGCGGCGAACACGATTGTCGAACTGCATGTTGCCCTTTTCGGCTCGCACCGCGCGCACCGATTTAATCGTCTCTGATATGTCCTGGGGCGCGATAATTTCTATGAATCTCTTGCCGAGCAGCTCTTCCTGACTGTATTGCCAGTTCTCATAACAGGCCGGATTACAAGCCACGAACTTACCATCCATGTCTATCGAGCAGATCACGTCTACAGCGTTATCGATAACCGCTCGCTCTTTGCGAGCCGCCTCCATGAGCGCGTCCGCCATACTGTGGAAGACACCGTCGAGGTGGGAGATCTCGTCGCCGCCACCGACTGGTGGGTTAAGAGCCTGCCCACGAGCCAATCTAAAAGAGTTGTCGGTCATCACATCGAGACGGTTCTTGATACTTCTGGTGAAAAACCACAGGAGTACAAAAGCGATCAATATATTGAACACGACGCCGGCAACAAGGAATAGTTTTAAGATCGTCCGGGAGCGATTTTGCTTCTCGGGACTCTCGGCTTCGATGCGGCGTTCGTCTTCGGTCAGACCGCGCAACTCGTCCTGTAATTTATCTGCCAGAGAGCGGATCTCTTTGTACATATGCCTGGCGCGGAACTGGGCAACATCAACGCGATTGTCATCTATCGCCGCCTTCGCTTCGCCGAGGATCTTGAGACCGGTTACCGTAATTTTCTGGAGGTTTTCCAAAATCTGTTGCTGTTTTGGATTTTCACCAACCAATTTTTTGAGCTCCGCCAGATCCTGCGGAATCTGCCTGACAATCTTGTCATAGCGATCCGAGAACAGAGGGCTCTTCGTGATACTGTAGCCTCCCATCGCGACGCCCGCGTCGTAGAAAAGCTTCGAGAGCGTGTTGGCCTGCGAGATGATCGCCTTGGATCTAACCTGGCGCTGAACTTCAACCTCAGCTCTATGTAAGAGCTCCGTCAAAACAGCAAGGAAAACCAACTCGAACAACAAAGGCACAAGGACCAGAATGGCTCCTTTGTGCACGATTTTCAGGTTGAATTTAAGCTGGGCTGGTAGCACTCTGCATTTGCCTCGATCGTCGCCTGTTCAGGCCACCGTGAAGCGCCTCCTAATTCACTGCCACATGTTGAAGCTTGATTGCCGTACTCTCGACAGTTCAGTATATTCCACAAAAATAGTAGTTATTACTCTAAAAATAAAAAATAGGGTATTACCCGTTCTAGACAATCTGAGGTCACTTGCTTTTGAGCGAATCGAGCATGCGGGAAAGCTCGTTGGTGTCCTTGGCAGGGGCTGGACTACGCGCCCCCGAAGCCTGCCGCGCGGGCACAGCCTGAGCGCTCTGAGATGCTGACCGCCTGGGAGATTCAAGGCCCATCTCGTTTGCCATGTCACTCATCATCTGCTGCGTCTCTTCGTCCATGAACACTTCCGCCTTGCTACTGACCAGCTTGAGGCCGGAAGGACAAGCGAAGTAGTTTTGCGCAATCGGTCGCGATTCACTTCGGTACGTATCCAGTGCAGTGACAGCCTTGCCGTTGCTGTCTCGGTACGCGATTTTGAGAGGAAAGT
>CAZISK010000030.1:0-19331 GCA_964541355.1 uncultured Candidatus Obscuribacterales bacterium | reverse complement strand
GGCAGGGCATAGTGCTTTCGGAATTCATGGAGCGCTATGGTGTCGATCTGGCTCGACGATATGCACGTGAGATTGAAAAACTGGCATCGGGAGGATTGATTGAGTTCGACGGCAGTCATCTGAGAATCAGCGATTCCGGAGTGTTCGTCAGCAATGCGATCCTGGCTGAATTTATGTGACGCTCTATTTTCAATCGCCCAAGCTGCCGCCTGGTGTCTGTTTTTACTTTCAATCGCAATGTAAACAAGTTTGTCAAAAGAGTTTGATTGAAGAATGCCAACACCGCTTGCGAGCTGCGAAATGATTTTGCAAGTTGAAAAGCTTCCAAAATGGCTGGGAGTCGAATAATGTGTCGTTTAGCGCCAGCTGGGCGTGGGTATGGAAATATCGACATAAGAAAGTAAAGCTCTTTCTTGTCTCTCTAAAGCTACCTCTGAGGCCAATTCTTTGAAAGTCTGTCCTGAGTGCAGTGCCGAGTACGATGATGAAATAACTGAGTGCCCTAAAGACAAGATCACTCTTAAGTCCGAAAGAGATGCGCTGATTGGCACCAAACTTGGCAATAACAATCGCTACGATGTTAAATCCGTGCTCGGCCGCGGCGGTATGGGCGTGGTTTACAAAGCATTCGATGAGCAGACCGACAGATTTGTAGCGATCAAGATGCTCCATTCGCACAAAGTGTCCGATTCAGAAGCGCTCAAGCGCTTCACCCGCGAGGCGAAGACAGTAGCTCAGGTCCGGCACCACCATATCGTTACGCTTTTCGACTTCGGAATGCATAACCGCCAGCCCTTCATCGTTATGGACTTTCTGCAGGGCCGAAGTCTCAAAGACGAGCTCCAACGAATCGGACCTTTTCCGTTCGATCGCGCTTCCAAGATCTTCACCCAGGTTTTCGAGGCGCTCGAATGTGCACATGAGCAGAAGGTAGTGCATCGGGATCTGAAGCCCGAAAATATCTTGCTCAGCAAACATGGTGATGAAGCTGATTGGGTAAAGATCGTCGATTTTGGCTTGTCAAAGTTGCGTGACGATGGTCAGGAAGACTCCCACGTTATTACCAAGGCTGGCGACGTTTGTGGAAGCCCGCCTTACATGAGCCCTGAGCAATGTTATGCGACGTCGGTTATTGACCCACGAAGCGATATCTACTCGATGGGCATCGTCGTTTACGAAGTGCTGTCGGCCAAGTTGCCGTATAAAGCGAAGTCGGCGATCGAGATGATGGACTGTCATCTTTACGCACAGCCAATTCCGTTCTCCGAGGTAGCATCGGAGCTGAAGGGCTGTAACGAAACTACCTACGTGTTGAAGAAAGCGCTCAACAAAGAGCCTGAAAATCGATATCAGTCTTGCGCGGAGTTTGCCAAAGAGCTGAGAGATGCTCTCAGACGGGATTGGCCGAAGGTGCGCTCGTATCGGTATCGATTGGAAGACGTCACATTCCAGAGCCTGGAAAGCGAAGCCACCGCACTTGAAACTGGCGAGCATCCGGCTCTCGATATGAATTTCGCGATGCAATCGCCCGTTCAGGAAGTAATCAATGAGTTGAGGACTGAAACTGCAGTGCATAAAAACCAGGAATCTCACCACCGCATGCAACCGGTTAATGCCGACGATGACAACTTTGAGGAAGAAGAGGAGAATCCGGGCTTTCTGGCTCGTATCCTAGGATTTTTCAAGCGCGAGAGGGAGGAGGATGAGGAGGAGGAAGAAGAGGACTTCCACGAACAATTCGGGTACAGTCACTGCCCGTTCTGCTCTTCTCCGGTAAAAGCGAGGCTTCGCTTTTGCGTCAACTGTCAGCGTCAGCTCCCATCCGTTCAGGAGTTTTCGAAACTGCGGTTGCAGAACGGTCGCTTCGCTATCGCCAACAAGGGCATGCGGCATGAAGAGCCAAAGGGCTTCAGCAGGCGCGCTAAGATGGCGAGCAGCAGCCCAGGTCTTTCGACCTTTCGCAAATTTGTGGCGTTGGTGCTGATAGCCGCAATAGGCTACAGCGGCTATATCTGTGTCACTGACAAGAATGTCAGAAAAGACATTCAAAAAATGATGAAGAGTCTAAAGTAGCAGTGATACCGTATTCGGTGCCGCCTTGACTGCTATTTGACCGGTGTTTCGTCGACCTCAAGGCGATGTTTGTCGCACTTGAGAATCTCTTCGCGGAACTCTTCTGCCGATTTTCTGTCATGCAGCTCTTCATGAACGGTGCGCAATTTCCTCAGCGTCTTGATTCTACGGTCGCCACCATCCTCGATATCACGAGCGACCTCGAGGGCGTTGTTGTAGTTCTTCTGCGCCTGGTCTAAATTGTGAGCGTTGAGGGCGTTGTCTCCGTTAGACATATCTACGGACCAGGTCAGTTTCTTCCATGCCGGAGCGTGATCTTCAGGGGAGCCTTCAAACATCAAAAGTCCGCCGATACCTATTAGAACAACGATAGCGATTGTAGTGACAAGGTAGACGTGATTCCTCAATTCCTTGATTTTGCTCTCCAGCTCCAATCGGCTTTCCGGCGGTAGCTCGGGCTCTTCCACGGGCTGTTCTGGTTGAGGTTTTACCTCTTCGACCGGTGGTGCCGCCGGCGCGCCCCTCGGCACTGCATCGAAGCCGCCTGTTTGCTGCTGGTAGTATGGTTTGGCTTCGTAAGTAGCTTCCATATATGTCGGCAGATAAATTCTTGATTTTTCGGCGGCGCTGATCAGATCCTGCTTCAGAACGCGAGCGCCGGCATGGCGCTTCTGCTTTATCTTGCTGAGCGCATTGAGAGTAATCTTTTCGAACAGTCCTGGAATGTCGAGATCAGGTGCGGCTCCTCGAAGCGAGAGCGGAGGCTGTTCCATGTGCTTCTGACGGATCTCGTCGAATGTCTTGCCTACGAATGGAGGTAATCCCGTGAGCGTGACATACATGACACAGGCAAGGCTGTAGATGTCGGAAGTCTCGTCCGGCATTCCTTTCGGATCGGAAAATTCGAGGCCAAGATAGAGCGGGCTCATTTCGGTAGCTCGACCATCGGGCTTCAGAAAGCGCGGTAGAGCGCTCATACAAGAGAGTTTTATCTGATCCGGCACACCACCATCCTGGGCGATCAAAATGTGCGCAGGCATGCAATTGCCATGAATCAACCCGGCTGAGCCTACCTTTTCCAGAGCCTCGCACAGCTGCAGGAAGAGGTTGATTGAAAAGTCAGGCGTGAGGTAGCCTTTTTCGTCCAACAGAGACGTAAGAGGCTTCGCTTGAGGATACGGTGATACAACGTATAGGTAGTCCCCTTTTGGAGAGGCACCGTATGCGGTGACAGGCAAGAGATTGGCATGATTTATCTCCGACCATCGTTGGGCGAAGTTCATGAGCGCGCTGGTGTCCGTATCCGCCGCGGACAGCACCGCGATCATCGACATTTTGCCGGTGGACTGATCGACTGCTTTGAAAATCTTGTATTTATCGCCTGGCAAAAGACAGGAGTCAGTTACAAATCGTCCTGCGAAAATCTCCGGTATCGGATCTTCTATCTGTCGATCTGTCAGCTCGAAAAAATCACGAGGACAAGTAGTTCGCTCCGCCGTAAGCACATTGCCATTGTGCTCGGCTGTTCTGTGACATGCAGGACAATATCTGGTCATCAGTTAAACTGCTATTAACTTGGCTTCCATACACCCTTCATATTCTGACCGATGCGGAAGCCTTGTATAAGATTGTGTCGGGTGATCTGATAAAGCTCGTGCAGAGCCTCTTGATCAGTAATCCCGTGTTTTGCTGCAATTGCATTTACTTGATCCATCGCGACTGCTGAGAAGTAGACCAGCACGTCATCGTGAACCTCACCTCGTCCTTGATTAGGAAGTCTGAGCACTGCCCTTCCAAAATCATTGGTGAATGCGTCTGCCAACTCTGCAGTCAGCAAATCGGAGTAAAAACTATCTGCTTTTGTCGCCATCTCTTTGTCACCAAACGTTCGGGCTTACGTTGTTGATCCGTTGAGAACGTCCAATTGTCTTTTAACTTCTTTGATGTCTTGCCACATCAGCCACTTCGGGCTGCCGACTTCGCGAGAATCATTACGGAGCAAATATGACGGATGGAATATAGCCATAACTTTAGCACCGTTTTCGTATTCAAACCATTTGCCGCGCACCTTGCTTATTGGGTTTTTAACTTGAAGGATCGCTTGCATCGCGGTTGAGCCGGCCAAAAGGATCAGTTTTGGATTGACAAATTGCATCTGCGCACCTAGGAAACCCTTGCACTGTGCCATTTCCTGTGGGGTCGGTACGCGATTACCCGGAGGTCTGCATTTCACGACGTTAGAGATGTAGACGTCCTTGTCTTTATCAATTTCCGCTGACGCCAGAATTTTATCGAGCAGTTGTCCGGCGCGACCGACGAATGGAAGCCCCGTCTCATCCTCATTTTGACCTGGTCCCTCTCCGATGATCATTATTTTAGCTTCTGGGCTACCGCGAAAAAGAACAACATTGTTTCGCGTTTTGCACAGGTCGCAACTTGTACACTGCCGTGCTTGGGCGTACATCTGCTCCAGGTTATCGTAAGGTGATACCTGCGTGAGATTCAGTTGTGCGGCTACTTTTGTCATGTCTGCTCTTCTCTTTTACTGGAATGGATTACTCGTGACGATACGCTAAAGAGTGCGAATCGGCAATTAGTTAATCAATACGTGATCTCTCTGTATGTAGTTATTACTCGCTCGACTACACAGATCAATTAGACCATTGGAAACAGTATTGCCTTAGCGCTGTCTTCAAATGCGCTCACCATCGCATATTGATCACTGTTCGATCGGATATATTCGAGCTTGGTGAGCGCTGTCTCATGGTATCGTAATCGGTGATCACATAAATCCGATTCTGAAATGGTTGTTTCGCACAGAAGAGCTGTGTGGTTTCGCAAATAGTTGTACAGCGACTGTGTATCACGATTGTGAACGCGCGCTAATGGTATCGTAATCGGTATCGTCGCCTCGAAGCGACTTCGTTACTGAGAAGCCGCTCCAGAAGCGACGGTTCACTAAGTGCCCCGGCGTCCTGCCAGCGCGTAAGGGGCGACGCCATGCGGAGGCACATAACAGAGCGCGTGAAACGTTCACACGTGAAGCCGCCCAAGAAGCGGCGCTTCACTAAGCGCGCCCGCGTCTTGCCGGCACATACAAGCCGTTTGCGAATTACGAAACTGCCTCTGGTGCAAACTGAATCGGCGTCGGTACAACAGGCTTTTGAAGGCGGCGCAAAACGAACGCTGCTGTCAGCTCGTTGATAGTGACGGTCGTGACCGAACCGACATTTTGCTTCAGGCAGCGTCCGGCGTTACGAGCGAAAGTCTCTGCATCTCCAGTGGTCGCGAAGCGGCAGGAGAAGAATGCGTCTGGCTGAGGTCCACCGGTATTACCTGGCTTTCCGGAAATTGAGTTGGCCAGGCATTCGGCAGGATCAATTATGAGAGGCGGATAAGCCGTCATACTGGAGAGAACAGATTTGAGAGCGGAATCCAAAAACGGATAGTGAGTGCATCCATATACTATTGCTTCGACGTCCGCTTCCAGCAACTCTCTCACGTATGGCTTCAGCGCGTCCTTAGCATCCTGGGCATCGGCCAGTCCTGCTTCGACAACGGGAACCAGGAGCGGACACCCTATTTCTCTGACCAGGATGTTCGGGTCAAGATGGTTGATGTGTTGAGAAAAAGCCATTTTCCGAGCCGTGGCGACTGTGGCCATCACACCGACTCGACGAACCCCACGCTCGGCTATGAATCGGGCGGTCGGGCCCATGAGGTCCAGCACTGGTACGGGCGAGTATGACACGAGCTCGTCCTTGCCTACAGCGGCGCTCGTGTTGCACGCCATAACGATTGCGTCCAGATTGAACTGCAATAACCAACTAGCCAGCTGCTTTACATAAGTGGTTACCTGACGAGGCGGACGATTGCCGTATGGGCAACGCAAGGTATCACCTATATATACGAACTCTTTTTCGGTGTTGTAATCGAGGCGAGCTACAAGGCTGCGGAGCACTGATAATCCACCCACACCCGAGTCAAACAGACCTATTCTCGATATCTTTTTCCAATTCGGTTCAGCAGACTGAATCATCTATTTGGCGTACTCCTTGCACTATCGAACGGTCGGTAGACTACTGCGACGGAATCGAGTCTTCTCGAATACATCTTATGGCTTACTTGCCTCAGTGCCTGTTAATTCTAATTCTCTGGCGGTAAATGTTTGGTAAATTGTATTACCAATTCTCGTAACGCTCAGCGGCTCTTGATTCCGAGCCCTCGCTGTGCGAGTTTCGATGCTCCTGGAATACTGCCTGCCGACTTGATTGTACCTGCGTCGGTTCCGTCGGAGGCTGCGCCTTCGTAAGAAGTCGATATTTCCTCGGATCCGTTAGGTGCCTTTTCGACTTTAGAGCTATCTTCCGCCGCTTTGGTGCTACTTAATTTCCGGGCCAGGGACGAGTTTTGCTTCAGGTAGAGAATAGCACCTTTTGCCAGCGCGCCTGCAATTTTTTCTTGATAATCGGCAGACACGAGCTTATCCCTCTCGGACTTGTTCGATATGAAGCCTACCTCGGCGAGCACGGCTGGAACCTGTGCTCGATTTATGACGTAGAACTTTGCTTTTCTAATAGCACGATCTGGTGCTTCCAGTTCGCTCACAATCGCCTCATGAATGCTCTGGGCAAGAGGCTTGCTCATGTCGCTTTGATAGTAGGTTTCAATACCATGAATATCCGAAGTACTTTCAAGCGAATTGATATGAACGCTGAGAAAAAGATCCGGTTTGAGATTATTAGTAATCGCAACGCGGTCGGAAAGCGAGATGAAACTGTCTTCATCACGAGTCATGATTACCTTGACTCCGCTTTCGACTAACTTCTCGCGCGTTTTTTGAGCAATGGCCAGGGTCAGGTCTTTTTCTTTGACGAAACCTCTTTGTGCTCCTGGATCGTTGCCGCCATGACCGGCATCGAGAACGAGAACGCTCCCTGGTGGAGGCAGGATGCCTGCAACTGGATTGTCTGATTTTTCGATCACGAATGAGAGTATGTTCACACTGCCAACGTCGTTGGGTATGACGCTGACATTTTCGCCTGAGAGGTCTAGAACAAGACGACCGGTGTTCTTGACCGGATCGGGCGCCCCTGTGCGGACCGCGGTGAGGGCGTCAGGAATTTCAGGTTGCGGCACGACGGCAGACTGAATACCTCTCATATTGTCGAGGTCGATCACGAAGCGCTCTGGATCGTGCAAGCGAAAACTGCTGTAGTTCAACTCGTTGTCTTTTGGCGAGACGATTCTCAAGGTGTAGCCCTTATTGCCATTTTGCGCGAGCGATATCTCTGGTATTAGCGTTGGAGTCGGCTCGGCGACTGGCGAAGCGGATGTGTTTGCAGCAATGTCCGATTTGACTTCGTTGTAGGCGCGTTTGGCCTCGGTGGTTGCAACCGAATCGGCTTTTGGGTTTTCGGTCGCGGTGTCTTCTGGTTGAAGAAGCGCCTGTGCTTTCTCCTTCATTCTTGAGTAAAAACTCATCAGTCCTTTCTTCGAAGTTTGCAAATCTTCTTTCTCATCTTCAGGAGAACGGTTGTCAGCGTTAGAACCTGCCTCAGCGCTCTTCGCGGTGAAGGGACTCGCATCTGCCTTCGGGGCTTGAGGCACCGCTCTTGCTAATCGAGCCGGTGAAGGGGCTTCTTGTGCCGGGCGCATACTTTGCTTTTCGCGTGGCTCGACAAGCGGGTTTTCGTTCTGCGGCGCCGAGCTTATCAGTCGTCCCGCCGGTGCTGAGCCGCCGTACGCCAGGCGCGGGGCTTGATCAATGCTGGGTTTTTCATTCGGACGCTTTGTTTTCGACTTCGCAAGAGGCGGTGCGGTGGCGATTGCCTGCCCCGATCCCGAAGAATTACCTGACTGATCGGAATTGGGCCTGGCGGTCTTGACCGGCTTTCTTCCGACTTGGCTGGCCTTCGGATTGAGTCGCTCTGCTTTGGCTGCAAGGCCTACGGGAGTTCTTATCATAGGATCGCCTTCGCGCTTGATTCCAGGTTGAGGGATGGGTGGTCGAAGCGGCAGATATGAAGAAGCTATCTCCGGATCGATCCTAGTAGGATAGGCCTGGGACACTTGCGGCACATCGAGCATGGTCGGCTCCATAGTGCCGACTGGTGGTGCCACCGGGGGTGGCGTGAAGGTCGTCTGATAGGCGCGACGGCGAGCCGGTGGTCGTTGGGCAACAGGCGCTACGGGTGGCATCTCCTGCAAGCTGCTGGCCGATGATTTGGACCAGTGAACCGACAGGGCGCCCGGCTTTGAATTGAATCTTACCGATCGGAGTTTTTCTGCGTCAGTCGACACAATCGCCACGCGGAAGATGGGTGGACTCTCCTGGAAACGTCCGATCCTAACCAGTTTGATCCCGCGAGCCGGCGCACTAATGGTGGTGGCATGCGTGGCGATTGGTTCGGCGTTGACCGGAATTACTTTGGTTGGAAATGGAAAGACGACATCCGGAAAGTCAGCCACCATAATTGTGGTTCCGTTTTCTCCCGGCAAAAACTGTATTATCGGACGCGGCAACGGCTGCCTTCCGACTGTTGAAATGGTCGCCGCCGTCCTGGCTCGATCTTCTCTTACGCTCGAAATCGTATTGATTCCTAAATTCGATTGTGCGTGAGCCGCTGTATTGACAGTTATTAAGGCGATTAAAAGTGAGAGAGGAACAATCCGCACGATATCTTTTTTAACAGGTAAACATTGCCACATGAATGTACCTTAACTTTCTAGTGCGGAGCAATTCTAACATCGACGGTGGCGCGCTCCCAAGGTTCCGCGCTGGTTCTTGAAAACATTTATCAGCTGCTGATTGCCACCACCTGCGAAGCGTATATTAAACACAACTTGAGATGGCCTGTAATAGATCCTGATAAATTTGGGCAGCTTTCCGGCTGTCTGCTTTGCAAGCGGCGGATAGCGAAAGTGTGTGAAAGTGTCGGCATGCGTGTGCCGACGTGTCCGAGGTTGTCGCATCCTATCTTGGGATGCCGCAAATCCCCGGACTGACTTCTTACAGAGGGAGTTTTCCATGGACCAGAACAGCATTTTGATGATGTGCGGCGGAGGCGGTGTAGTCGCGCTCCTGTACGGAGCTTATGCCGGGCAAAGCGTACTGAAGCTTTCCGACGGCAACGAAGCGATGAAGAAGATCGCAGGCGCAATTCAAGAGGGTGCCAATGCCTACATGCGCCGCCAGTACACGACCATACTTGGCGTCGGTGTTTTGCTTGCCGCCATCATCGCCTTTGCGCTCAATGTCACTACCGCGATTGGATTTGTCATCGGTGCATTGCTCAGCTCCGCCGCAGGATTCATCGGTATGTACGTATCCGTCCGAGCCAATGTCAGAACAGCTGAGGCTGCAAGATCCGGATTGGACCAGGCTCTCGCTGTCGCCTTCAAAGGCGGAAGCGTGACCGGCCTATTGGTGGTTGGTCTGGGACTCCTCGGAGTAACGGGCTTCTACATGGTTACCAAAGATGTTAACGCGCTGGTTGGGCTCGGTTTCGGAGCCAGTTTGATAAGTGTGTTCGCCAGATTGGGTGGTGGAATCTACACAAAGGCTGCCGACGTCGGTGCTGACCTCGTAGGAAAGGTTGAAGCCGGTATCCCTGAAGATGATCCGCGCAACCCTGCTGTAATTGCTGATAACGTCGGTGACAACGTCGGCGACTGTGCCGGAATGGCTGCTGACCTGTTCGAAACATATGCGGTCACGGCGATCGCCACCATGCTTCTTGCACATCAGGTCTTCCGTGCCCAGATTGAAGCTCAAATCGCAGCCAATCAGACTCCGATGGTTCTTCTCTATCCGCTCGTTCTTGGCGCAATCTCGATTGCTACATCGGTCATCGGCTCGTTTTGCGTGAAGCTCGATGCCAGCAAGAATATTATGAATGCGCTTTATCGCGGTTTGATCGTTTCAGGCGTCCTCGCCGCCATCGGCTTCTGGTTCGCCACCAGTTCGATGATGTCCGGTCTTAGCATCAACAACGTTCCGGTCGATGTCTGGAAGTTCTACCTCGCATCGCTGGTCGGTCTCGGCGTAACTGGTCTACTCGTATTCATTACCGAATACTACACTTCGACCGCCTTCCGCCCGGTCCAGCATATTGCCAAAGCTTCTGAAACCGGACATGCCACCAACATCATTGCTGGACTGGCAATCTCTATGGAAGCCACAGCCTGGCCGACGATCGTCATCATCGTTGGTATCCTGGCTTCGTTCTCTCTTTGCGGAGTCTTCGGTGTTGCGCTCGCTGCTATGTCTATGCTGAGTATGGCCGGTATCATCGTCGCCATCGACTCTTACGGACCGATTACAGATAATGCCGGCGGGATCGCTGAAATGGCTGAGATGCCCAAGGAAGTAAGAGCTGTTACTGATCCGCTTGATGCCGTCGGTAATACCACTAAAGCGGTGACAAAGGGTTATGCAATCGGCTCTGCTGGACTAGCAGCTATCGTGTTGTTCAGCTCATACACACAAGAGTTGGATCTTCAGCTGCAGAAGAACGGCATCGTCAATGGTCATATCTCTTTCGATCTCTCGAGCCCGTTCGTACTGGCCGGATTGTTCCTTGGTGGATTGATTCCGTACCTGTTCTCTTCAATGGCCATGGAAGCGGTCGGCAAGGCCGGTGGTCTAGTTGTTGAAGAGGTCCGCCGTCAGTTCAAGAGCATTCCTGGCATCATGGAAGGTACCGCTAAACCGGACTATGCAAGATGCGTAGACATCGTCACCACCTCTGCTTTGAAGCAGATGGTGGTTCCTGCACTCATTCCTGTTTTGACCCCTGTGATTATTGCAATGCTTGGTGTGTTCTGGTTGTCCGGCGCTATGCCTGGCGAATACGCTGCAGCGAAGATGTTGGGCGGCGTGCTTGTCGGTAGTATCGTTACCGGTATTTTCGTCGCTATCTCGATGACCTCGGGTGGCGGCGCCTGGGACAATGCTAAGAAGTACATCGAAGAAGGCCATCATGGCGGCAAAGGATCGGATGCACACAAAGCTGCCGTCACCGGCGATACCGTAGGCGATCCTTATAAGGACACCGCTGGTCCGGCTATCAACCCGATGATCAAGATCCTCAATATCGTCGCTTTGCTCCTGGTCGGCTTCCTCGCCAAATAATCGCCAGCTTCAAATCGAAAAGCATCGAATGCGGCCGCCAAAAGCGGCCGCATTAGCTAATCAGCCTTTTCAGTCTATAATTCGGCCTGTACATTGTAATCAATACACCCAGAATCGGAGAGAGCCGTGCAAGTCCGAGTCGCCAATAGGCAAGACGAGCCTGCAATCAGAACCTTCGTCAGCGAAATTTATGAGAAGGACGGGAACTCTATCAACCTGGAGTCTACGGATTCAGATTTGCGCAATATCGAAGCAAACTACTTCGGCAAAGAGGGATTATTCCTGGTTGGAGAAGAAGACAGTGCGATCATAGCGATTGCAGCAGCCCGAAAGAAAACCGATTCCGTTCTCGAACTCCGTCGTTTGTTAGCAGCTGAAAAGCCAGTTTCCTGTGAAGTGGTATCAGAAATGCTTCGCATCGTTACCGGGTTTGCTCCTCGCCTTCTGTATTCGCAAATCGACGCCGAGATTTTTCCTGCCAGTCATCGTCCGGATAAATTGCTGAAAGATAGCGGCTTTGCGTTCAACGATCGAGAAAACAGGTATTCGCTTCTCGTAACTCCTGACTTTTAGTCGTCCAATTAATTGTTGAATGATCTTGTTGAATTCCTTTGCCAATGCGCTGTTTCATTTGCGTATTCCAACCGGGCGCTATCCAACCTGTTTTCTGGAAGTAACCGAAAAAGCAGTTTTAGAATTGATTGCCGGTTTTGCACGTATGGTGGTTTGGTGGTTATTCACCAATCAGGGAAATTCCGCTGGCGCATCGGTCCTTGAGACTGTAAGATGTAAAGATGCCTGTACAGCACCCTCGACTTCATCAAAGAGCTATTATGTTTCAACCAAAAAAATTGCTGCCAATGCTGATTGTGGTGTCAATCTTCCAAGCCCCTGCCGCGATCGCGCAGAGCCAGAGCTCTCTTGCCGACGACCACATACCGACTCAGGCGCCGACGGTTCCCACCGACTTCTACGGATCCGGCGATGCCAAATTGCCGAGTTGGGCTTCAGGCAACCGTCACGGACAATCGGCGGGAACGCAGTCAACAGCCGGTCCGCAACATAAGGCTCTGAAGTGGCATTCCTCGGATACGTCAGGGGACTCAATTCAAAACTGGGGGCAGACAAATTCTAACGCTCGCGCACCGCAAGACAGCTTTGCAGTCGGCAAGCCTGGTCAACAGAACAATTCATTCGATGTAGGACCGAGATTTACCGCTAGAGAGAAAAACCTGGGAATATCCACCGCCAGTCAGCCTATGTTGACACGACAAGATATGTGCAAGCTGAAGAAAAACAATCATCTGCTCGATAGGCTAGAGGAATACAAAGGGTTAAAACGCAAGATGGCGGAAGATTGGGCGAGAGCCCATAACGTAAAAATGCCCAATCAGAGATAGCCTCGATCACAGGAGCGCCGTGATCAATCTGAAGTATGCCTCAATGTCGCTGCGAGAAATTGCATTGACAGCACTATTCTCTTGTACGGATTCTGATATTGCGTCTTGATTGGCGAGCAAGAACATTACGAAAGACTTCTCCCTTTCATTTAACTGTGGAGAGTCAAGTGCGGCGAGCAACTCTTCGGTTTCTATAAATCCATTATTGTTCGTGTCTAATTGATCAAATACTAAATAAGCGAAGGTTTTGATTTCTGATAGGCGCTCGGAGATATTACTTGTATAGTCAACATACCAGGAGTTCTGGTTATTTTCGTATTTTGTCATAAGCAAGCCTTTGATCTGATCACGTGCGTGACGTTGTACGCTAGCTGTAGTCTAAATGATCCCTTCGCAATTGTGATTGCCATTTTGCTCTGAGGAAAACGCAAGACATCATGGTGAAGTCAGTGTACTATGGCAGAATGTGTTCTTTTTATGGTTATTAGTTGTTTCATCGACAGATCGCAGCGATTTTATTTGCGATACTCCTATCCGGCGTATCCTTAGGCCTTGTGTCGTGCAAGCAAACAAGTCCCAGAATCATCTGGAGTTATGAGCCGCTAAGAAAGTCTGTCTGGTCTGCCAATGGATTTGCCTCCACGCCCATCATAGCCGGTGACATTGTCATGTACACCAGCGGCTATCCCTGGCACAACGAACTTTATGCACATGCAGTTGATCGAAAAAGCGGCAAGGAGATCTGGTCAACTGATTTCCCTGTTCAGCAAGCTCTTGTTCATGGCGACAAAGTCTTTTTGGTTTCACTGCCGAGCTTTGCTGATCGATCTCCGGGTCACGAGCGCAAGGGCAAAGTATACGCAATGAGTCTGTCCACTGGGACCAAGGCTTGGGATCTGCCAACGGTAACCAGCCGAAAGGATGTGCGCCTTCTGTCGACAGGACATTGGTTGTATTGCCTGACCAATGAACAAACAATTGTCGCAATAGATATGGAGACCGGCCAGATCAAGTGGCAGGCCGATGGGCCACCGTTCGGCCCGAATCAGTCGTCGACCGTTTTTGCCGACGGAGATAGAATTTTTCTGGAGTATCCCGATCGATCGATCGTCGAGATAGACGGTCTTAGCGGTACGCATAAAAAACGTATGATGCTGGTTCATGAACGCTTTGAAGGGGAGCGGGTCATTTGCGTTGACAACAACGATGTTGTAGTTGCTGATTCCGGAGGCTATGCGTTCGTTGCAGAGTTTGCTTTGCAGAAGGTGGATGGCCCGATCAGGACAGGTTCTCTAACTAGTCGCATGGTGATTTCGAACAGTGTTGCATATTTCGGTAGCATGCTTTCAGAAAAAACAACTGACGATACGAAAAAAGGTTCTGGCCATCAAAAGGAGTTGAACAAAGATTATAAGTCCGGTAGCAACGCTCAAAATCTCGTTGAGAAGCTGCGTGGAACGGCGAACAATCAAAGTTTGGCGGCGCCCGAGTTTGCTAAGAAGTTCTACCTGAGCGCTCTTGACCTTGAGAGCAAGCGCTATGTCTGGAATGTCGTAACTGAGTCCAAAGTAGTAGGAACTCCGATTGTAGATGGTGGAAGGGTTTTTGCCAGCACTGAGGCGACTAATGGTGGAGGAACGTTGCTGGCATTTGATGCGAAAAGTGGCCAGACGCTATGGCGACTAAAGACGACCGTGCCAATTGTCGGATTTATCTTGCAGGACAACGTCATCTACGCGAATATGGCAAATCGGATGGTAGCCGTAAATGCTCATACCGGAGCTGAAATTTTTGATGTGAGAATTGAGAAGTATTCTATGTCCGAACAACCTGTCAAAGTTGGCGACGTGGTTTATGTGGCTGCGGAAGATTCCAACTTGTACGCCATTTCAGTTAAGGACGTATCGGTAGAGAAAAAGGCAGATTCGGCCGATACTAAAGTATTATCCACGAATCAGACCGATCGCTAACTGCTTTGATCCAGTGGCTCCGCATTCCGGCAGAGCTCACCGGAGTCTGTTTGGAAATCTCCTTAATCACAGCTCCGTGCAAGCAATCCGTATTTCAGAAAGCGACTTAACGCCCAACTCCGTGCAAGAGGATGTCCGGAGGCAAGGCGTACAGCGCTCTTAGAGTCTCTTTCTCGGACTCGCTGAATTCAATTTTGGCCAGTTGCTTGCTGACACCGCTGCCACAAGGACTCATCAGCAAATTTTGCTCGATTGAATGCTCCAGTCCTAATGCGTGACCAAACTCATGTGCCGCCGTAACGGTGAGGCTCTTACGGAATAGGTTTTCGTCCATCGTATGTTTTTGATCGAGAGACAAAAGTATGATTGCGGGATCTGTCCTTGCACCATCCTTGATCGGTAGGTAAGTTGAGCCGGCATAACCGTGGAGCGTATCTCCCCAAAAAATTAGAAGATCTGCCGAGTCCACATCATCGACAAACTCGAAAGAGACAACTGATTCATCAGCTGCCCACTTCCATGAGCTGATACCGTCTCTGACGCATTGAACGTAGCTGTCGTCAAATAGTCCTGATCGGGGGAGCTCTTTAGCTCGAGCTTGTCTACGGATAGTTTCGCCTAACTCGTGTATTTCAAAGGTTTCAATCGAGCGATTCGTAAAACTGCTCGGTGGCAACAGACCCCGTGCAATATAGATCTTAAGTGGCATTATCGATCTGTCCCAGCGCACCAGCCCATGCCGCAGACAACACATCGGTGATAATTTAAATCGATCGCTCAATTTCTGCATCGCACAAATATGGCGTACATCAATAGAGCTGGTCATGACCACCACATTAACGAGCGCTCGTTTCGCTTCGTCTAATTTGTTGGTGTCCAGGCTGGTCACGCCAAGACAGTATTCAGCTTCTGCGTTGCGGGGATCGAGTTTCGAATATTTTTTGAAAATCTGTTGTGCCCGCTCCAGCTGTCCAGCTTGAAGGGCTTCCTGTCCCTCTTTTTCAAGTCTGAGCAATTCCTGCTTTTTGCTGTCGACTGCACAACTTGATATGGTTAGAATGGAAATCAGCGTCAGTACTGAGAGGCTCGGTTTTACAGCAACCTTCCTCCCCCTGTAGTCAGCACAGTGATATATCGCTCTAATAGGATCATTCCGTTGACTAAGAGGGACGTTTGTTTCATTATACTGTAGTCAAGGGTCGCTCTGAGCTGAGTTGTGAAAGCCCAAATTATTACTATTCAATTTTTTCGGGGAAACGGACTATGGTGTGTGAACAAAATCGAAGTCGCAAGCCTCGCTTAATCGTCTTTTCAACTTCTTCGATAGCTATTGTGGCACTTGTTGCTCTGACCGGTTGTTCATTGTGGGAGCAGAAAAAAGATGAGGAGATCGTCGGCATCTACAACATGGATAAGTCCGGCATCACCATGGACAAAACAGGCCCAGACCGTTTTGGTCCGCAGGTTCCGACTAAAGATCCATACGCCAAGATAAGGACGCTGCCGAAATACATCAACAATGATAAATTTGCCAAACAGACAAATTATATGGTTTTGCTCAGCCGTCCACCTTCTCCCGAAGATAAGTCAATCAAGGGTGAATCCCTAAAATTCGCGGCAACTCAGAGCGGAGTAAAGTTCGCGGATGTTGAAGTCGGCAATCGGATGCAGCCGAAGCGAGACGGAACTTACATTTATTGTCACCTCACCGGTTGGCTAGAAGATGGTACGAAGTTTGTAAGCACTATTGACCGCGGTGTGCCATTCGAGTTCCGAATTGGCAGAGGGCAGATACTGGCAGGGTTGGAGCAAGGCATGGCTGGAATGCAAACCGGCGGTACTCGAAAGATTATCGTACCTCCGGAACTGGCAGTGGGTGATCGCGGGGATGGAAAGCCGGCTCCACCCGGAAAGACTTTGATATACAAAGTTGTTATGTTGACTGGCGGTCGTTGATTTCGCCTTGTTAACAAGCGTCGATTGTTTGCAGAATCGCATGATTGTGCCTTCAGGCAAGTTTCTGAAATCAGAGTTCGTTAGTAAAGCCTTATTCCAGGGCATATTTGCAAGTATTGTCCAATTTTTTTCGACTCTAAACGAGCCGCGTTCAGAGCTTTTGAAGGATCGAAGGTCAGTTGACGGATGTCAGGTGGGTACCAAAAGTTCACAAAGACTTCCTACAATCTCATTGTCGCCATCAGACAGGGTCTTGGCTCTCCCTCCAGCCCGCCCCTTATTCCAGACCAAGACCCTTTTACTATTTCTATCGTGGCTCCAGTGTCGGAGAAAGTCGGACGACGGTTCGACTTGAGGGCTTTTTAAAGATGCGCATTCAAACCAGACTCTCTACCTTATCTTGTCTCCTCTCTTTCCTTTTCTTGTTCACCGCATCCGGTGCCATGGCCTATCAGGTCGAAGAATCTACCAACCTGCGAGGTCAGGAAGATAGATACTGCCAAGGGTGTGGTGGTGCCACCGCCGATGCGATGAAACCAGAAAATCAAGAAAAGACTGAACCCGAGAATCCCCAGGTTTTCGACCACCACACTGGGGGTCAATACACTCAGGGCGGAACTAGCTCTGGCAACTTTATTTCCCAATTCGACCAAGCGCCGAAGATGCAGCAGCAGAGACGTCAGGCGCCTGGCCCTCAGCAGAAGCAATTCAAAGAGTGGACTGCAACGAAGAAGCCCGATAAGAAATCTCACCCAGGTCCTCCTGAGGCCGGAGATGAGGTGTATCACCATACACCTCCCTATCAGGAGGAGCTCAATTACCCAGATCCGTTCACGGCTGCGTATAGAGAAAACTTTGATAAAGAAACAAACATGCCTGGTGGCGTGGCTGCCGCCGAGGATATTACTAGAGGGATGGGTCTGGCCGCGTCTATGATGGGCGATGCCGCCAACGACCCGCAGCAAGCATTCAAAGGTGGTCAAGCTTGCGGTCAGGGGGCATGCCAGGGCGCCAGTGAGGCTATGGCTGACGCTTTTGACCCGACATGGCTCTGCATGATGGATCTGCAAAACGAAACGTTGCTGAACGTGGCGAATGAGGCTACTGGCTCGCCGGCATCATCAATGCAACCAACCAAGACTCACCAGAATGCGGTGTATTTCGTACAGAGGATGTACAAGGAAGTCTACCTGCCGATGGCGATCTTGTTGCTGTTGCCCGGCGCCGTCATCACACATACAAAAGGTTTTGTTGCTCATGGCGTCATGATGAACCAAAATGATGACGATGGAGTCAGTCCATTTACTGGTATTTTGCGTTCTATTATTGCAATCTTCTTGATTCCAGCCACGCAGTTGATTCTGAGCTGGTGCATTGATGTGGGTAACTCTATGCACCAAGAGGTCAACCCATATGTCAACGTGGGGGTCATCTATATGTGGGCTGATGAGCAAGTCTTCCGTGCGCCAATTGCAAAAGCTATGAACAAGATAATGGACCCTGCCATGTTTCCCATTCTCGGTAAGATGTCGCAAGGACCAGAAGATCAGTCAGGCTATGAAGCTCAGTCTGCTGCGACAATCATGCTGCAGACAATGGCAAATACAATGGCACAGTCAGCAGCATTTGGTCTGGTGATGTTGTGTGCCTTTCAGATAACTATGGTCTGTTACCTCATGTTGATGGGACCTATTGCCGCAGCTTTCTATGCGTGGCCCGGCAGCGTTGGTTCACTCTTTTCGAGGATTTTTCCTGTCTGGGTGGATGCCGTAATCAACTTGGCATTGTGGAAGTTTTGGTGGACAGTGGTCCTATTGTGTATGAGCACCCGGCTCTCATGGCTAGGTGCAGCTGGTGGTGGCTGGACGATGTACGGTGAATGGGAATTGCTAATGTTTATAGCGTTCTTGATCATACTCACCTATGTTCCTTTCAATCCCTTCGACTTCAAAGCTGGAGACATGGTTTCGCAAGTCATGCAGAAAGCTGAGCAAGCTGTCGGAGAGGCCTCCAAGAAGGGAGGTGGCTAGGATGAGAGATGCTCTTTCGTTTTTTCAGTCACTTTTTCAATCAGACCACGCACGGTGCACTTACAGTATGTCAAGTCAAATCTCAAAGCTCCTAAGTTTCGCAGCAATCCTGATTGTATTCTGCTTCTCCACTTCGCCAGTTCTTGCCAATCAACAACAGGCCGGCAGCTTGGTCAACCAAACCGGCAACTGGTGTGGTGACAACTGTAACCCGCAGAATCCGCAAGGGGGGATGAACTGCTTTGTTGATCCATCAGTCGCTCAACACCTGGGTCTCACTGGTATGCTGCCAGATATGAAGGGTGGCGAGAAGAATGAGTCCGGGACCGCCCAGGATAAGTTCAAAGCTGGCACCACAACTTGCGGCAAGCCAAATTCATATGAAGGTCGCAACGTATCGGGTCGACAATTAAGCAACATGGGTGCTCAAATGATGAACACCATGGCTGGTACCTCGGGCACCAATGACTTCGAGAGCGGCGAAAACATGGGACCGCAAATGTCTGCCATGGCAAAAACCGCTTCTGGTCTCGCTAATCGACCATTGCAGAAGGCTCAGGGCGCGCAAGCCAGCGCTCAAGGCGCCGCCAGTGGTGCCGCCAACGTCGCTGCAGAAATCGGACACAACCAGGCAGAGAGCGCTATTCAATATACGGGCAGCTACCTGCATAACTTCACCGTCGCGCCGGGCAATCCCTGGAACCAGATTCGCGACAACATCTTAGTCCCAATGGGAATCCTTCTATTATTGCCAGGCGCTGTCATC